>CAZOYI010000291.1:0-3661 GCA_964583965.1 uncultured Caldisericota bacterium | reverse complement strand
TGACACGGATTACCTCTACAAAACCATGATGGATAATATTGACTATTACTGCGTGAAAAAGCATGATCAGATGGTTGCTCTTGCATCTGCAGAAATGTCGCACCGATTCAAAAATGTGGAAATGACAGACTTTGCCACTCTTCCCCAGGAATGTGGTCAAGGTTTCGCAGGAGATTTGTTACATCGCATGGAACAAGATATGCAGGAAAAAGAAATCTACACCTACTACACGATTGCTCGGGCAATTTCTATTGGCATGAATGCAACATTTGCAAAACAAAATTACCATTTTGGTGGTCGTTTGCCTAACAATACCGACATATCGGGTCACATTGAAAGCATGAATGTGTGGTACAAAAACCCTCGCTAAGGAAGATTCCTACTCGTTTCCTAACCAGGATTGGATAGAATCCCATGCCACTTCCCAGGAAAGTGAAACTGGATCTACTTCCTCTGAGAGGAGATCTTCTTTCAAAGTTCTGTCAGATACAACGGACGTGACACAACCTGCGCGAATTCCCAAAGTGCTAGCAATGACAAACAAACTAGCCGATTCCATTTCATAGTTTAAGACCCCTAGCTGCTTCCACTGCTGCATAGCATTGTCCCAGCGAGGGATGATATATTGTTTGGTGGTATCCAATCGGTTTTGCCCCGGGTAAAAAGAAGCAGTAGAGGCAGTAATTCCAATGTGATGCGGAATGTGTTTCTTTTTGGCTGATTCCAGCAATACTGAATTCCACTTGTAATGAGCAATGGCAGGATACTCAATGGGGGCGTAAAATGAACTTACACCATCGAGTCGTACGGCTGCCTGAGAAATAACAACTTCTCCTTGTTGTACAAACGGTTGAATAGCACCAGAAGTGCCCACTCGAAGGATGTCTCGAATACCAATCTGAGACAATTCTTCTACTAGGATTTCTAAGGACGAGCCACCAATTCCGTGAGAAGCAAATAAAAATGGTTTGTTTTGAATATGTGCAAGGGCGATAGTGAATTCTCTTTTTCGTTCAATGATTTGGGCATCAAAGTGTTTCTGATTGGCAAGTTCTTCGATGCGGTATGGATCTCCTGTGATACAAGCAAAAGTGGTGTTTTGAATGGAGCTTTTGGTTAGAGTAATATGGTTCATACGATCTCCTTTATCATGGGGCATGTTGGATATTTTTTTGGATGGGAAGTTGAATATGAAAAGTACTGCCTTTCCCCCACTGGGAATCGACCCAAATCTTCCCCTGATGACGCTCGATAATTTGTTTGCATATAGAAAGACCCAGGCCACTGCTGTTGTTTTGTTTGTTGGAACGAGAACAACGGGTAAAGCTTGAAAAAAGCTTCGGAAGATCTTCTTCATGAATTCCTTCGCCGGTATCTCGAATCTGAATATGCATAGTTTTTTGTTCTTGGCTTTCCTTCGCACAAATGGTTATAGAACCTTTGGGTGTGTACTTAATCGCGTTGTGCAAAAGGTTGGAAAACAAGGTCGCCATTTCATCACGGTTTACGTGTAGAATAGAAAGCGTGGATGGAAGTTCATTGTGAATAACCAATTTCTTTTCATCGGCCAATGGCTGAATCATCTTGATAACTTCCTGCAGAAGTGCGGGAAGGTATACGCGATCGAGAATCGGCTCTACGGGAGAGGATTTAAGCTTTTGAAAATCCAATATTTCTCGGATGAAAAAAGACAATCGTTGACAGTTTTTATCACAAATCGATAACAGTTCTTGTGTATGTTCGGTATGATCGGAACTAGGATGGTTTTGCAGAAGGCGAAGACAACTTTGAATGGCCAGCAAGGGCGTACGCAATTCATGCGAGACATGGTTCACAAATTGGTCTTTCATTTTTTCATTTTCTTCCATCAATCGGACACTTTCCCAATGTTGATAAGCAAGAGATGCTAAGTAGCTAAAAGCACGGCAGACTTTAACATCTTGCACATCGTATTTCTCAGCTTTGCCAGTAAGTGCTATCACGCCAATCGTTTTTGATTGGTACCGAATGGGGGTATAGATGACGGATAATGAAGAGGGGCAGGGCTTTATTTGGTACTGCTTCCAAAATGATTGTATGATATCGCTACTAATAAAGGGGTGTTTCATCGATTGAAAAAGCGCTTGATCGTGGTGAAGGGATATAGGAATAGGCGTGTCGGAATCAAGCGTGAAGCCAATGGATTTCAAAAGAAGAACGGTGTCGGAGGGAAGATGGCTTTGAAACAATCCAATAAACCCTTTGGTAGAAGAAGTAACCGAACATAAAAGATCAAACATTCTTCGAAAGGAGCTTTGAAAATCTTTTTGTTTGATAATCATTTTTGATGCCTCAAAAAGAGATTCAAGTTCATTGGTTCTTTGTTTTTCTTCTAGCAAAGAATTTTGATAGGATATCTCCATTTTCTTGCGATGTGTAATGTCAGTAATGAATCCTTCCAAATAGGTTACATTTCCTTCTACGTCATAAATAGCACGACCTTTTTCCCACACCCATTTTTGAGACCCTGATTTTGTAGTAATAGGATATTCATCTTGAAATGTACCGGGCGTTTTAACGACATGGTCATAGGCAAGAAGATGGGGAGGAGGATTGGATTGATACAAATCCGATCCAATACTCTGGAGAACATGTGCTTGATCGGTATGCATCATAGTAGCAAAGGCGGGATTAGCATCCATGATTTGATAGTCAACAGGTTGCCCTTCATCATTGTATATCATTTGGCAATAACACATGGGATTCATTGACGAATGAAACAAATCTCGATAAAGTGTGAGGGAATCTTGTAACAAACTCATTGTTATTACTCCTGTTAATGACGTACAAAACAACGATCCTTACTTTGTATTATACCAAATCATCAGACAGATACTAGACGACAGAGAAGTTTATCTTCCTTGATAGAGAGCAAAAGAATACCATACACCTACCGAGATATCCACGCCTTTTTCGTTTTGTTCCAAAATATAGGGGAGAATGTCAGAGGGTGGTAACAAAACTACCTCAATTTCCTCAGAGGATTCGAGTTGAGCAACAACATTGGCATTGATAGGATCGTTTTCATCCACTTCCAATTCCACCACATGCATGAAGTCAGAAAACAACCCGGCATTGCTGCAAATTCTAGGACTCACTCGTACTACTGTGCCTGTATACCCGGTTTCTTCTTTCAATTCTCTCGCAGCTTGGGTAGCAATATCATCCGATTCCGACAATCCAGCGGGAAAAGCAATGACCCAGTTCTCGATGGTGGGTCGATACTGCCGTATAAGAACAATTCGTCCCGAGGGTTGCAATTGGGCAATCATGGTCATTGATATGGGATGTTTCACCCTTGTGACAACTTCCCAATGAGATACATCTCCATTGTTGCAGGCAAAAGTTTTTTCCAAAACGCCCACCCATTTTCCTTTGTATCCAAATTTTTCATGAATTTTTTTCATACTCACCTCAGGTTCGTTTCTTTTTAGTATGATCGATAAGCAATATTTCGCAAGAAAAAAAGAAAGAGAAAAAAAAAGTTTTTTGAACTTGACATTTTTAATATTGTGTTTAAGATTGTTAATGTTAAGCTTAACTATTTTAATTTTATGGAGGCATTCAGTGAAAACACGACAAACCGAGAATCGAAATGTACGTTCCGTTCCCACAATATGTC
>CAZOYI010000290.1:0-5669 GCA_964583965.1 uncultured Caldisericota bacterium | reverse complement strand
TCCTTTTGTGTCAATTCAAGTTGAATCGTCCGAGAAGGAAAATTTTCTTTTAGTTCACTAATTGATTTTTCCAGCATTTTGTGACCTTTGTGAAGAATCACAACTCGATCGCATACACGCTCGATATCACTCAATATATGTGTGGAGAAGAAAACGGTAGTTTTCGCTGATAATGAAGAAATAATGCTCATGATTTCTTTTCGTCCAATCGGATCTAATGCTGAACTTGGTTCATCTAAAAAAATCACTTTTGGATCATTCACCAAAGCTTGCGCAATCCCTAAACGTTGCTTCATTCCTCGAGAAAAACTACCAATTCTTTTTTTGACTCGATCCAACCCGACCAAAGCGAGTAGTTCAGGAATTCTATTTTTAACTACCTCATCAGGAACTGAAAGCAAATGGGCAGACAAAGACATAAATTCTTTGGCTGTCATCCAATCGTAAAAATTGGGGACATCAGGAAGAAACCCTACATGATGACGTTGAAATCTATGTCCAAAGACCATCACTTTTCCGCATATGCGAATCCATCCTTGGTCTGGTTTAGTAAGACCCATCAACATCTTAATCGTAGTGGTTTTTCCGGCGCCATTGGGACCTAAGAAACCATAAACAGAACCGTATGGTACTTGTAGTGATAAACTATCCACAGCCATCGTTCTGTGGAATGATTTTGTAAGGGAATTGGTTTCAAGTGCAAAATCGGAAGAAGTAGAAGGTGAAGAATTCATTATTCTTCATGACCTCTAAACAATAGATAGACTAAAGAACCAAGAAAACCCCCTAGTACAATGATTATTCCCCATAACAGCTTATTGTTTGTTCGGACATACGTCCATCGCAGAAGGTCTACCAGACAATATGCCTGTAAAAGAAATTGTATGACTATTACAGGCCATAGCATGACAACAAAATGATTCAGTTCAGTTGGCATATTCATCACCTCGTATCAAACTTTCTATGAGTGTATGAAATGAAATTAAAAGTGAGAATCATACTGCGGCGTTGGTACGTTAAAAAGTGTAGTGAAAAAAGGAATCCAGCTCAAATCAGACAAAGTCACCAATCCATTTTGGTGTGCAAAAGAGAAGGATAGAGAACCAATACATAGAGAAGAAAGTGTCGATAAAGAACACTTCAAACTGACCGATGTAGTAGTTTCAGCGATAGGCTGAAGTTGATCCGATTGTACTGCAAACGGAAATACTTGATGGTTAAGGGTAAAGGGATCTTGCGTCACAATGGAGAATGTCTTCCCCTCCCACTGCTTCAGTATTGTATGGGTAGGAAAAAGAGAAAATAAGTCATCCAGACGCAGTGCTTGATACATCATTCCATATCCTGCGTTGGAAACGTGATGGTGGATAGTAGGAATAAGGAGATTGTGAGACACATGCCTAGGATCTTTCAAAACAAATGGTATGGAGGCATCCTGCGACACAAACTCAATCTGAGAAAACTGATCACGCTGCTTATAGAAAAATTGAAATAGTGCTTTTTTTGCTTTCAAATGGCAAGCATTCCACTCGTACACAAGGATTTTATTTTCCAGAAAATTCTCTGGATGGGTTGATTTTGTGACATACATAACCAATCCTTGAATATTGGTGTTTTCAATATAGGCAAAAACTTTCACATTTGGTCTTTCCAAAAATGAAAGGAGTTCGTAAGAAGGTCGTTTAATATATCCATGAGTAGTGTTATAAATTTTTCGATAAAACTCAAGAATATTGGGAAAATCTTCTGCCTGGAATTGACGAATAAAACCATCTCCATCTTCGACGTCAGAGAGAACATCTTGAAATTGATCCAAACGAAAGCTGTATTGATATGTGATTGGACCTAATCCATAGCCCATTGTTCGGTAAAAATCAGGACGGAAAGGATACAACACGCTAAAAAAGCTACCCTCTTCTTGTGCTTCTTTTATAGCATATTGAATCATACGTAAACAGACTTTTTCTTTTTTGTAAACAGGATGAACAGCAACAGACCCAATTCCATTGACAGGAAGATAGTGATCCATGAAGTTCATCTCGTAAGGATATAGTGCCATACATCCAACCATTTCTTCTTCTATGTAAGCCCCATAAACCTCCACTCCTGCATCCATAAATTTAGCCCATTGTTGGAGTTCTTTATCTATATCCTCCCGAGTGCGAATGTTGTAGGCCAAAGACAACAACTGAATATACGAGGGTAGTGCACTTTTCGAAATCTGATGAATATTCATGATTCCTCCTTGTATAGATAAAACAAAGCTCGATACAATCAATGACTCATAAGAGAATAGAACACTAACACACAAAGAATTACTACCATTATAGCAAAGTGGATCTTGTTAAAACAGTAATCATGTTCTTGCTATTTGTGAAATGCAATTGGGACGATTTCGATTCAGAGGAGGTGTCTTAGATGATGAAAAACTCATCAAAGCTATCTTGACAATTTGAAACAAGGGCTATATTGTTAAAGAAGGATGATATATTCCGCAAGGAGTTATTAAAATGAATCAATACAATCCTTTACTTTGGATATCATTGTTTGCAATTAGCTCTGCTGTCATTAATGCAGTAGGCATTATGGCTGTGCATAATAAGCAAAAATGGACAGGGTCAGCGAAAACCTTTTTCATGTGTTTTGCCTCAGGAGTACTCATATCGGTACCACTGATGTACACATTACCAAAAGCCACTGCAATGAATGCAAATGCCGGGATTGCAGCATTAATTGGATTCCTATTCATGCATTTTAGCAATTATTTAATTCAATCCCTTACCAAACAACATTCATTAGCGTTTGGAATTACTGCCATTGAAGGTATTGGAATCCATTCATTTATTGATGGGCTTATTTATACAGTTACTTTTAGTGCTAGTGCTTTAACCGGAGTTTTATCAGGGATTGGTTTGGTGGTTCACGAATTTGCAGAAGGTGTGATTGCATATTCAGTATTGATAGAAGCTAAAATGCCCTCAAAAAAAGCAGTTATGTTAGCGGTATACATTTCAGCACTTACCACACCCATTGGGGCTTTTGTTGCTTATCCCTTTATACAGAAACTGGGAGAATCCACCTTAGGGTTAGCTGTTGGATTTGTTTCTGGAGTGCTAATCTACATATCTGCTTCTCATTTGTTACCGGAAGCTAGAGCTTCACATTCGTATGAAATCAAACATTCTATGTGGGCTTTTTTGGCAGGGGTAGGGATGGCCATCCTTATTGTTCTTTTAAAATAGATAGGACTAAATTCTTTGTGGAGGATTTTAAAGTTTTCCGATTTTCCTTTGGATTCTAGGATGAATCTGCTATAAAAAAAGTAGTGTTTCTCTCATAAAAAACAAAGGAGAATCCAATGAAAAATTGTTTTCATAGCATCGTATGCTTCATCCTTGTAATCCTTTTTGTACTTTCTACCTTTGCACCAATTAGCATTGCTCAGGAGTATGATTTTGATTTGAATGTATTGGGACAATGCAATTATATAAGTTTAACGTGGGATCCTATAAACGGAGCAAAATCATATTGGATTTATCGAGGAACCTCTAAAGATCAAATTTTGAAAATGCCCTTAACAGATTTTCCCATCCAAGAATGTACCTTCATGGATTCGAACGTTCAAAATGATCAAGAATATTGGTACATCGTAAAAGCTGTTGGAGAAAATCTTCAGGAATTTGCCCATTCCGAGAAAAAGGCAGCAACCCCTCATTGTGAAGAAGAATCTCTACCACCCTGCAAGCTACTGCTCCAATACCAAATAGGTAACACTGTCTATTGGATTAACAAAAACTCACAAGGTCCCATGGACACCCCACCTGTAGTTGTACGAGCTCGCATGTTCTTAGTCATCCGCTATGTGACCAATGCAATTCCTGGCGTTAGTATTCAATGGGATCAACAAGAAAGAAAAGTTACTATACATACTCATCAAAATGACATTATTGAACTGTGGATTGGTAAACCCAATGCAAGAGTGAATGGAAAAGTTGCGCCCATTGATCCAAATGATCCACTTGTGGTCCCCTTCCTACAAGATGGTAGAACATTGCTCCCTCTTCGATTCGTCACCGAGAATCTTGGAGCCACAAAACCAGAAGACATTTTGTGGGACGCAGAAAGCCAAACTGTTACTATTTTTGTGGAAGATCCAGAATGCTCGAAAATTGGATTTCGCTATCCTATGGCAATCGAGCAAAAAGGTGGATTCTATGAGTTTTCGGTAGAATATCATTCTCCAAAAGATACTCCATTACCTGATGTTAAACTCATATTAGGAAAAAGTGACAATACTAAAACGCTCCGATTCGGCCATGATAAAAAAGTAAAAGACAAAAATGAGCTAACCCATCTTCCCACGCCATCTGCTGATGTAATGAAGATCTCTACAAATCTTTATGCAGCCCAGAAGTATACATTTCGATTGGCTATAACTCCAGGGGTTTTACATTTGTACCGCTTTATGACAAATCAAAAAGAATACTGCCCATCCAATGGGTACGCGGGACCCATTTTTACATCATTACCTGATGCAATCCCTTTGAAAGAACTCATATTAGAGAATATACAGGAAGGAGAAAACCTTCAACTTGAGGGTTATTTCACAGCAGAACCCTACCCAATGCTGATAGCTGACTATTGGGACATCGGGTTAAGAACCGCAAACCCTCTGAAAGGAGTTATGGTTCGGTTAAGCAAGGATATTGTATTGGATGAGGGTACTTTCGTATGTATGAAAGGAAAGAAAAAAACTCTTCCCAGTGGTATACCTTTGATTGAAAGCAAGAAAATTATTTTTTCAAAACCCATTCATCAGGAACTATTTGCAGCCTCTGAAATTGTTATGGCTCCTCCCACTCAGTTCGGCCTTCAAACCCACCGTTTTTCAATCATTTTCAATGGTTGTATAGATGATGCAGAAATTGAAGATGATGAAGGCAATACTCATGTTTACCACCGTTCTAGGGCAGATTTTACAGGAGATGTTCTTAGCACTTACAAAACTTGTTTTTCTCTTGGGATCCCCAAAAACAACATTTATGTTTGTTTTGGACGAGGTGATGCTGAGATTGATGAAATATGTGCTGATGATGGTGATGGAAATCCTTTTGATTTTGAATGGGATGATAGAGAGTATAGAAATGCCATGGAGCAAGATGCTCAGAGATGGTGGCGAATGGATGACGGATGGCGAATACGACAAGGTACAAGAAACAACTTGATTGCTTCTTTTGATGAAATCGCTGCAAAAATACGAAGGCTCCCCGATGATGTTATCCCTGAGGTATATATTTATATCGCTACTCATGGTAATGTTGCTGGTGTTTGCACATACACGGGTGGGGGAATTATATATTCTGATTTGATAAAAGAAATCGACAAACTCACCGAAAGTAATATCCTTCAGATGCATTCTCGATCTAAAATTCGAATATTGAACAATACCTGTAAAGCAGGAGCTATTATAGCCCCCGCGGAGACAGCATTTAAAACGTCTGGATTTGATTATGTACAAATTGCTGCCTCTAGCAGTGCTACAGAAAATTCTTATGGACAGTACCCTGGACGCAACGACTCCAGTTATGCAGCAGCAGGTGGGACATTTGGTATACCATTTCGCATTAGTTTGGATTATCAAGCCAGAGAGAATCCAAACCGGGAAGTAG
>CAZOYI010000289.1:0-3057 GCA_964583965.1 uncultured Caldisericota bacterium | reverse complement strand
ACAGTCGAACTCATTTACCCTGTCGCCATTGATGAAGGACTCCGCTTTGCTATTCGTGAAGGTGGTCGTACCGTTGGTGCAGGAGTTGTGACCAAGATTATTGAATAGAACAATTCTAAAGAAAGAATAGGTGTAGTTTCAAATGGCAAAAAAAAGCAAACAAAATAGAGATAAAATTACCTTAGAATGTACTGTGTGTAGACATAGAAATTACACGACTTCTAAAAATAAGAAGAATACAACCGACCGAATTGTATTAAATAAGTATTGTCCCTTTGATCGAAAACATACTGAGCACAGGGAGGTAAGATAGGCGCGTAGTTCAACTGGTAGAGCATCGGTCTCCAAAACCGAGTGTTGGGGGTTCGAGTCCTCCCGCGCCTGCTTTTTTATGAAAAAACATACAAACAAATTCATTCAGTTTTTTATTGACGTTTGGTACGAGATGGTACATAAAACCACATGGCCAACTTTTAGCCGATTGTGGCAAACAACATTTATTGTCTTGTTGTTTGTTACCGTTTGGTCTTCTTTCCTGGGTATTGTTGATACTGGTTTTGCCAAAGCCATGGAAGCATTTATGACCTTCGTAACTGGAGCATAATATGGCAATTGTCCAGGAAGACCATCAAGTACAATGGTATTTAATTAGTACTTATTCTGGTAAGGAGAAACATGTAAAAACATGTTTGCTTGAAAGAATCAGGTCTTTTGCACTAGAAGGCAAGATTATTGACATTGAAATTCCTGTTGATTTTCAACGAAAACCCGGTAAAAAAGATCCTGTAGAAGAAAAAGTCTATCCTGGATATGTTCTTGTAAAAATGCTTTTAGATGATCAAACGTGGTATGCTGTTCGAAGAACGCCAAATGTCCTTGGTTTTGTCGGTCCTGAGGGAAAACCAACTCCATTGACAAAAAAAGAAGTTGAGATTATGTTGAACCGTGTAACCGAAGAGGAAGCTCGAGCTCGGTTGAACTTTAGTGTCAATGACCATATCCGCATTAATAATGGACCTTTCCAAGATTTAACGGGTGTTGTGGAAGAGATTGATGAAGAAACCGAAAAAGCAAAAGTTTTACTCACAATGTTTGGACGTCAAATGGCAGTTGAAATTGATTTTCCTTATATTGAAAAAATATAATATCGCAGAAGGAGTTATTACTGATGGCAAAAAAAGTTACTGGATATATTAAACTACAGATCCCTGCTGGTGGTGCCACTCCAGCTCCTCCCGTAGGACCAGCTTTAGGACAAAAAGGTGTCAATATTATGCAGTTTGTTAAAGAATTTAATGACAAAACTGCAGATAAAAAAGGACTAGTAATTCCTGTAGTCATAACGGTATATGCTGACCGTACGTTTAGTTTCATTTTGAAGACGCCTCCAGTTGCTGCGTTAATCAAAAAAGAACTGAAACTTGAAACAGCATCCGGTGTACCCAATCGGAAAAAAGTGGGGAGGCTCAATGCAAGTCAGGTGAAAAAAATCGCTGAGATTAAAATGCAAGACTTAAATACAATCAGCGTTGAATCCGCTATGCAAATGGTAGCCGGTACTGCAAAATCGATGGGCGTTGACGTCGAAATTTAAATTGCAGTAATGTAGAGGAACAAATATGCCCGGAAAAAAGTACAAAAACGTAGTTAAAGAACTCGATCTTGTCGATAAAGAATTCTTGGTTGAAGAAGCTTTGGATTTAGTTCCAAAATTAAAAACAGCTACGTTTAACGAAACAGTTGAACTTCATTTTTCCCTAGGAGTTGATCCTAAGAAATCAGAGCAGAACATTCGCGGTATGGTTAGCTTACCTGCCGGAACCGGAAAAGATGTTCGAGTCCTGGTTTTTGCTAAAGGTGATATGATCCAGGTAGCCAAGGATGCTGGCGCAGATTATATTGGCGACGAAGAGAATATTGCCAAGATTAAAACCGGTTGGTTTGAATTTGACGTTTGTATTGCTACCCCTGATATGATGGGAGTTGTAGGTCAATTAGGACGGTTATTGGGTCCACGTGGATTGATGCCAAACCCAAAACTAGGTACTGTTACGAACGATATTGAAAAGACCATTAAAGAAATGAAATCTGGACGTGTTGAATATCGTGTAGATAAATTTGCAAATGTACATGTACCAGTTGGTAAAGCCGATTTTTCAAAAGAAGATTTAAAAAAGAATATTTTTGCTTTGACAAATGCCATTGTAAAAGCCAGACCTTCTTCTGCTAAAGGACAATACATGAAGAGCTGTTATATTGCTCTTACGATGAGCCCATCTCTTAAGTTAAATGTTACGAATTTAGTGAGAAGCGCAGCTGGCACTTAAGCGTTTGCTGGTTTCTCTCCCCAAAGACTGCGGGAACCTTCGGGTTTAAATTTCTCTCGCATAGGGTAGGTAGTATAATTAATGTTAATTAAAGCCTTCCCTCTTTGGGAAGGCATTTTTTTATTAGAAAGGAGGAAATATGATTACAAGAAAGAAAAAGGAAGAGATTTTTGAAAAAATGACACAGGTATGGAATGAAGCTCAAAGTCTTGTATTTTACAATTACGAATTTATGAATGATGAAAGTTTGACTGAATTCCGAAAAATTGTGAATAATGCGAACTGTGCTGCATTTGTTACCAAAAACACTCTGTATCGAAAAACTGCAGCAAATGCTGGTATTGAATTTGACAATGACCTTGAAAAAGTGATTTTTACTGGCATGACTGGTGCTGCTTATTCCCATGAAGATCCTTTAATAGCTCCTAAAATTTTAAAGGATTACACCAAAGGTAAAAAAACCCCCACTATTAAAGGAGGGTTTTTTGAAGGCAAGCTACTGTCAAAAGAAGATGTCATAAGATTAGCTTCTGTACCACCAAGAGAAGTGCTTCTTAGCCAGATAGCATTTTGTATGAATGGTCCAATGCGAAATATGGCAATTGTACTTAACAACACCATCACAAAATTATGTTGGGCATTGAATGCTGTTAAAGATCAAAAACAATCTGAATCATAGGAGGATATGATGAATAAAGACGAAATTTTACAAGCTATTGAAGAAATGAAA
>CAZOYI010000288.1:0-3224 GCA_964583965.1 uncultured Caldisericota bacterium | reverse complement strand
GCAAAGCAGAATTCGGTTTTTTTGGTGTCATAGTCCTAACAATAGTACAGACACCTCGTCTCTGAGGACAACTATCCAGAGCTCTCGTTTTCGATTTCTTCTTAACAATTTTCCTGGGCTTTCTCACCAGTTGATTTATTGTGGGCATAACTCACCTCTAAAACATAAATAAAATCATAGCAATACATTATACTCAAAAAGTTTCAAACCAAAATACGATTTTATCAAATACTGACACTAAGTCAACAAAAGTTCTGAGAGTTTTTGCATCTCAATTTTATTCTTCGTCTGTTGGTTCTACTATTAAATCCATATCCTCCGATAATTCAACTAATCCATCAAAACCTTCATCAGTGCTCTTAGAATTTTCAATTTCTTTCAATTCATGGTCAGCTTCTTGATCTTTCATCATTCCTGAGTCTCGTGGTACATATAGATCTTCATTATGAATACCCAGTTTTCTTCGATAGTAACGAAGCCCTGTTCCAGCAGGAATTGGATGACCTACAATAACGGCTTCCTTCATGCCTTCGAGGTAATCTCGTTTTTCTCGGATTGCGGCTTCAGCTAATATTTTTGGAGTTTCTTGGAAAGAAGCAGCAGAAAGGAAGCTTTCACTTATAGAAGCAGCTTTGGTTAATCGCAAAAGTTGTAATTCAGAAGTTACTTCTTTTTTATTCTGACTCTTTAACCATCGATTAGTCTCTTCAACTTGATTCCTATCAATGCGATCTCCAGGTAAGAATTCACTTCCTCCAGGATCTTTTATAATCATTCGGCGCATGAGCTGTTTCACAATAACTTCGACGTGTTTATCGTTGATGTCTACGCCCTGACTTTTATAAACTTTTTGAATTTCTTGGATCAGGTATTGTTCAGTAGCCATCTTTCCGCGAGTTTTCAAAAGAATGTGAGGGTTTAAGGAACCTCTGGTCAATTGATCTCCAATTTCAACTTTATCTCCATCTTTCACCAAGATCCCGCTTTCATAGCGAATATCATAGGTTTTGGGAGAAGAAGAATCATTTTCAATTAAAATGGTTAAATGTCGTTGTTCGTGTTTAATTCGAATAATACCAGATTCTTCGGCAATAGTAGCTTCACCACGGGGCTTACGAGCTTCAAAGATTTCTTCAACACGGGGTAAACCTTGGGTAATGTCATCTCCAGCAGCTCCACCCTGGTGGAATGTTCGAAGTGTAAGCTGGGTTCCAGGTTCTCCAATAGATTGGGCCGCTATCACACCTACTGCTTCACCTGCTAAAACATCTCTTCCGGTCGATAAATCTAAACCATAGCATTTGGCACAAACACCATTTTCAGAAAGACAGGTGAGAGGAGATCGAAGTTTAACAGAGGTAATCTCTAGTTGATCAATTTGATTAGCGTGCTCTTCAGTGATCAGATCATTGCGCTTTACAATGATCTTCCTTCCTTTTTTGACATCTTCTGCAGCATATCTACCGATGATTCTTTCTCGTAAGGGTTCAATGGTATTATCATCGCTGATGATCGATTCAACTTGAATCCCTTCGACTTTTTGCATCACTTTTACTTCAACTATACCCATTTCTTCAATGGCAATAGCAGAATCATAGTCTATATATGAGCCCTTTTTCAGGAAAACTCCATCCGTTTTGGGTTTGAGTATATCTTGGTCTGCATAGAGTCCAACAATTTGAGTGGATATTCTGCGGATTGTTTTTCCAGCTGCAGTTCTTGCGATTTTTGTCGTATGTTCGCAATCATTCTCACGGATGATGACTGAGTGAGCTACATCAACTAGACGACGAGTTAGATAACCGGAATCAGATGTTTTCAATGCAGTATCAGCTTGTCCTTTTCGAGCTCCATGCGTGGAAATAAAATACTCGATGACTGTTAATCCTGATCGAAGATTGTTCTTAATGGGATATTCAATGGTTTTGCCAGTTGGATCCTGCATCAAACCACGAATACCGACCATCTGAGATACCTGCGACGGATTTCCACGAGCACCCGAGGATGCCATCATATGAATAGGATTGGTTGTATAGAAGTTCTTGAATGCTCCATTACGAATGTCTAATGTACATTCATTCCAGTTGTCAATAATTTTTTTATGTCTTTCAGAATCTGAGATTAAACCATTTTCAAAAGCTTGTTTCAGTTGTATTTCTTTGGTTTCAGCTTCATGAATTCGGTCTTGTAAGTTAGGAGATTCAACCATATCGTCTATTCCAACAGTAACTCCTGCTATGGTAGAATATGTGAACCCTAACTGTTTGATTTTTTCTAGGAATTCAACAGTGATTTCTTCCCCAAACTGTTGATAAAAATTTGTAATGATCTTTTTTAATCTCTTCGATGTCAATGCTTCATTAATAAAAGCCAATTCAGATGGATCATGCTGTAAATCAATCAGTAATTTCCGCAAATGAATATTAAAAATAACCCGACCTACTGTGGTTTGTATCATTTCGCCATCGAGATATACACGTACGCGGTCATGGATCTCAACTTTTTTGTAATCCTCAGCTATTTGTACTTCCTCTAGTGAGTGGAATACGTAATCCTTATCATGTTTTTTGTAACGTGAATCTTCTAAATCAAGAGTTAAATAATAAGAACCTAAAACTACGTCGTGAATAGGTGACATGTTAGGTAATCCACTAGCAGGAGACATTAAGTTTCTACTTGACATCATCAGGGTTTCAGTTTCAACAATAGCGGGAATAGAAAGAGGTACATGGACAGCCATTTGGTCTCCGTCAAAGTCAGCATTGAACGGTGGGCAAACTAAAGGTGGAATTTGAATTGCTTTTCCTTCACAGATAGTTACTTTAAAGCCCTCAACGCCAAGTCTATGTAGTGTAGGAGCACGATTTAAAAGAACTGGATGACCTTTGATCACTTCTCCCAAAACTCCCCAAACAATGGGGTCAAATTTCTCAATTTTTAATTTTGCAGAGCGTAAGCTTTGTGCTAACCCTTTTTTGGTTAAACGTTCCATAACAAATGGTTTAAAGAGTTCCAATACCATTTCTTTGGGAAGACCACATTCGTTCAATTTCAATTCTGGATTAACAACAATGACGGATCTGCCGGAGAAATCCACTCGTTTGCCCAAAAGATTTTGACGGAATCGACCCTCTTTACCTTTCAGAATATCAGATAAAGAGCGGAGTGGTCTATTTCCAGTTCCTAAAACGGGTCTGCTTCGTTTGCTATTATCCATAAGTGCA
>CAZOYI010000287.1:0-2620 GCA_964583965.1 uncultured Caldisericota bacterium | reverse complement strand
ACAGTCGAACTCATTTACCCTGTCGCCATTGATGAAGGACTCCGCTTTGCTATTCGTGAAGGTGGTCGTACCGTTGGTGCAGGAGTTGTGACCAAGATTTTCGAATAATAGAAAGGGACAGTGAATGGAAAGTCAAAAAATGCGTATTAGACTACGATCGTATGACCATCGAATACTGGATCAATCTGTGAAACGGATACTAGAAACAGCACTCAGTTGTGGGGCTCAAGTAAAAGGTCCCATTCCTTTACCTACTCGACGACATGTATACACTGTTTTACGATCCCCTCATATTGACAAAGATTCACGCGAACAGTTTGAGTTACGTATTCACAACCGTTTAATCGATATCTGCAATCCTTCTCAGGAAGTGACACGCGCTCTTATGAATATCGATTTACCCGCCGGTGTGGATATCGAAATTAAACTCTAAACTGTCTTTGGAAGGAGTACACAATGAGTCTTCGACTAATGGGTATTAAAATTGGTATGACCCATATATGGAAAGAAGAGAAGTTTGTTCCAGTAACCGTTATTCAAGTACCCGAAACGGTTGTTATACAGAAGAAAGAAACCAAAAAACATGGTTACAATGCTGTAAAAGTTGCAGCAATAAAAGTCGATAAAAGTCGAGTGAACAAGCCTACTCTTGGTCAATTAAAAGATTATGATAGTGGATACCGTACGATGTACGAAATGAGAGATACAGAATTAAAGGATGATCAGAAAATTAACGTAGAACTGTTTTCCGAAGGTGAAAAAGTTATCGTTTCTGGAATATCCAAGGGTTTTGGATTTAGTGGTGCCATGAGACGTCATGGCTTTAAAGGACAGCCTGCCTCCCATGGTGCTATGTCTCATAGACGAACGGGTTCAATCGGAAACCGTTCAACACCAGGTAAAGTCATTAAAGGAAGAAGAATGCCTGGACATCTAGGAAACATAAAAGTTACCGAAATGGGAAAAGAAGTGGTTCAGATAGTGCCAGAGAAAAATCTACTGTTAATCAAAGGCGGTGTACCTGGAAGCAAGGGTTCCCAGGTCTTTATTAACAAGTGGGAGCGTAAATAATGAGCACAGTACCAGTTTACAACACAAATACAAAATCTATGTCTGAAGCCAATCTTGAATTCAAAGGACTTCCGGAAAAGTCTCATCAAGATTTAATTGTTAGAGTTGTTATTCAGACGCGCAATAATGCTCGTATTGGAACAGCCTGCGCAAAAACCAGAGCCGAAGTAAATTTCAGCACAAGAAAACCCTGGCGTCAAAAAGGAACTGGAAATGCACGAGCCGGAACAAGACGATCTCCTATCTGGGTACACGGTGGCGTTACATTTCCTCCAAGACCAAGAAGCTATGCAACTCAAATCCCTAAAAAGATCAAAAGATTAGCCTTTGCATCAGCAATTAAGCACATTTTGGAGGCGAACAAAGTCTACCTTGTTGCTCAACTCAATGATGAAGTAGGGAAAACAAATCCAATTGTGAAAAAACTGAATCATGAGGATTTCGCCAATGGGAAAAACCTACTCATTTTCGATCCTGCCGCAAACGGCAAGCTTCTGTTAAGTTTACGAAATGTACCTTCCTATATTCCTGTAGAATGGAAAGATGTGTGCACGTATGACTTAATTAATTGCAAACGTGTCTTGATAACTGAAGAAGCTGTTCAGGGCTTAGAAAAGAGGATTGATTATGCCAAAAAATAGAGACATTCTTCGTAGACCACTTGTCAGCGAAAAATCCATGGAACAGCAGGAATTTGGCATATACACTTTTATTGTAGATCGCTTAGCAAACAAGATTGAAATTGCACAAGCTGTTGAAGATATGTTTGATGTTAAAGTCGACAAAGTACGAACAATAAAAATATATCCAAAACCAAAAAAATCTCGTACTGGGTATACCCATACCTCTGTCATGAAAAAAGCTGAAGTGCAACTATCTGAAGGGTTTGTCATAGAAACCCTGAAGGTACAATAGAGAGGAACTGTAATGGCACTAAAGAAATACAAACCTACATCTCCTGGTACTCGCGGACGTGTGTCAGTTATACGATCTACGAGTACAGGAAACAAGAACACCCCCTTCAAAGCATTAACATCGTCTATGAAAAAATCTGGTGGTAGAAACAATCAAGGAAAAATCACCATGCGTTATATTGGCGGTGGTACTAAAATTAAATATCGCATTATTGACTTCCGTCGTGATAAAATAGATATTCCAGCTAAAGTAGTTACTCTTGAGTACGATCCAAATCGAAGTGCATTGATATCTCTCCTTCACTATATTGATGGAGAAAAGCGATATATCCTTACTCCTCAAGGTTTAAATGTTGGCGACAATGTTATATCGTCTGAAACTGCAGATATTCATCCCGGCAATTGCTTGACCCTTAAGAGTATTCCTACGGGAACGCTGGTTCATAATATCGAACTACGCACTGGATGCGGCGGAGTTATGGCTAGAAGTGCTGGCGCATATGCTCAACTCTTAGCTAAAGATGAGAAATATGCTCATCTTCGACTTCCCTCCTCTGAAATGCGATATGTTCCTCTGAATTGTAGAGCTACCGTTGGACAGGTTAGTAATATTGAGCATAAAGATACGGTTTTAG
>CAZOYI010000286.1:0-3828 GCA_964583965.1 uncultured Caldisericota bacterium | reverse complement strand
AGGCCTTCTTTGTCTTCTACTGCTGAAGGATATGTACGATTGAAAGAGGATTCGGTCGATCATGCCAATTCTCCAGAAGTTCTTGGAAATATTATCACTGTACCTATCATGACAATGGGCGTGAACGATAAGATCACTCTCATATATGAGAATGTTAGAATTCCTGCCCAACCCAATGTCTATACCTTTGTTGTGAAAAGCCAAGGCATGGGTGGAAGCTTTGCAGAAATTCCAGCTAGTCCTTCTGTTAATGTCAGTAATACAAGAATTTCTGAGGCAAAAGTTGAAGTTGATCCAAATCAAACCTCCATGGCTGCGGAATACATTATTTCTTTCCGTACATCCGGTACTGGATCGCTTTTAAGCGGCAAGGGAACCATTGAGTTTATTTTCCCTGCCCAAACGATACTGCCTGACTCGATAAAAAGCAGCAATATCACGGTTAACGGAGTCGATGTAACACTACCTCCCGATGTAGAGTCGGTTCGTAGCAAAATTACGATTACAGTACCAGCGGATGTTCCTGCAAATTCATTGGTTATTGTGAAGTTTAAAAAAGAAGCAAATATTGTGAATCCGTCCCAGCCCAGGGATGATTACAAGATTTCACTTACCACATCTTCAGACACCATTCAAACCTCTACCGACCCCTATACCATTGTCGTATCAGAACTTCGCAATATCACTGTCGAAGTATCTCCCATTCAACCTGCTGCTATTGCAGAATATACGATTAAAATGATGGTTGGTGGAGCTGGCGCTTTGAGTGTGAACCAGGATTCTATCACGATTATATTCCCCTCTGACACAGAACTTCCATCTTCTATCCCAGCCAATGCAATATTGGTGAATAGCACTCCACTCATGACACGTCCTCAGATTGATTTAGCACAAAGAAAAATCATCATGGCTCTTCCAGTACGGATTGAAAATGACACTGAAGTGATCATTGAAATCAAATCTCTAGCTAAAATTAAAAACCCAACGCGAGATGGTATGTACAAGCTGAAAATTTTCACTTCGAAAGAAACCAAACAAACTGAATCAGAAGCATACCAAATTGGAACATCGCTGCTTGGAGATGTTCGGATTTCCGTTTCTTCTTCCCTTGTTGACCAAGAAAATGTTACTTATACTGTTCAGTTTAGAACAGGTGGATATGGACGCATTGAAGTTGGAGAAACCATTACCATTACCTTCGATAGTCGATACAATCTAGGTACGATACAGGCTCATCATGTCACCGTGAATGGTGTTGTGTGTTCGGTTACCCCCGAGGTTTCCGAAGGTGTATCCGTAATCGTCAAATCGCCCATTGCTATTGATGGAGAAAGCAATGTAACAGTTACTATTAGTAATGTGAAAAATCCTTCTGCATCAGGTGAATATACTATTTCTGTTTCTACACAAGCTGAACCTATGCCCGTCGTATCTACTCCTTATACGATCGGTATGATTCTTTCTACTGAAATAACTGTGAATCCATCATCACCAAATGGTTTATCGGGTTGGTATAAAATAGCTCCTAATATTCTGTTCAACAACGAAGTGGCAAGTGCAAAAATCTTCTATTCCTGGGATGAAGAACCATTCCAGCGTTATATGGGAACGGCCATTACAGCTCCAGAAGGAATTCATATACTGCAATGGTATTCAGTAGCAGAAGGCTTTTCCGATGAAACCAAGCAAGAAATGCAGTTCAAAGTGGATACAAAAGCACCCGAAGTTCACGTAATAGAACCAAAAGATGGGGCTGTCTTAAATGAACCTCAAGTGAAAGTTTCTGGTGAAGTATATGAAAATAATACTTTTACTGTCACTGTTAATGATCGACCCGCTACTTTGACTGAAAAACGCTTCACCTCTATTGTTTCGTTAAATCCTGGAGATAATCTTATTGATATCATAGCAATAGACGAAGCAGGGAATCGAAGTGTTACACCACGTATCCGTGTAAAATATGTACAACCCTCTGATATTAAATTTAACATCCAATCTCCTCAAAGTTTGTCCTCGGTTTATCCAGTCTTAGAAACTACCGAAGAAAGCACCCGATTGATTGCTACGGTAGCGATACAGGGAAAAATTAGCCCTGCTACAGCAAACTCTGTGAGTATCATCATCATGGATCAGATGGATAAGCCTATTACTCTTCCTATTGATGAAGAAGGCACATTCAAGGGTGAAGTGAAACTACCGGTTATTGCTGGATTAAATGGAATTGTGTTTTCTGTAAAAGACCGAATTACCGGAAAAGAATATTCCGCTTCTTCTACCATCATTGCGAAAGTTATGATTGAGCTTCAAATTGGAAACTCATTAGCTTTCGTTAATGAACAAGAAAACAAATTGGATGCTCCTCCTTACATTAAAGACGGAAGAACAATGCTACCAATGCGATTTATTGGTGAAGCAATTGGGGCCACCGTAGGCTGGGTTGCTGAAACAAAAACAGTAATTTACGATTTTGATACGATCCATATTGAACTTCAGATTGGAAGCAAAGAAGCTCTTGTAAAACGAGGCGAGTCATCCGAAAAAATAGAAATGGATGTTGCCCCTGAAATTAAGAATGGCCGTACTTTCGTTCCACTACGATTTGTTACTGAAACCTTAGGTGCCGAAGTAGAATGGATTCCTGAGACGAAAACCATCAAGGTTTCAAAATAATGAGGTACCGTTTAGTTTACTCCTACATCGAAGGAGGATGGACATGAGCGCTAAAAAGATCATTAGCTTGTTATTAGGATTCTTGTTAATGTTTTCTATGATTACGATTGGGCAAGCTAGAATTACGACTTTTGTGAATGAACCCAATCCTAATACAGCAGGTACACCTGCTAACCATACCTTAAAGTTCACGAATACAGAAACTATACCAGAAGGGGGACGAATTGAAATGGAATTCCCCACTGCATTCGATTTGGTAACTTTAAGCAGTGGAGCTCCTTTTGACGAAACAGATTTTGTAGTTACACTACAACAACCTGCGGGATCACCTACTCCACCCGTTGTGAAGGTTGGATCAGTGATGCGTGATGGAAGGAAGTTATCCTTCGAAGTGGGTGATTCAGATGTTGCACCAGGATTTCAGAAAATTGAAATCATCAACACAAAAATTCTGAACCCTGCAACCCCGGGGAATTACACGATTCAATTACGTACGTATGATACAGCTGCTAATAACCAACGACAAATTGAATATGCTACTTCCTCTCAATTTGAGATTGTCTCAAAAATGACCCGTGCTTCTGTATATCCAGAACCAAATCGGGCTGGCGAGAGAGCAAAGTATACCATTCGATTTAAGTTAGGTAGTGGTACTAGCAAAAGTCTATATGCTGGGGATCGAATCCGGATTCAATGGGATACAAATCTTGTACCCGGTGGAGACCCTACATACGCTACATTCATACAAGCACCCATCCCAAAAGAATCGGTAACAGTGAACGGAGTTCACCCGCAAGTAGATCCACAGTTCATGTCTGAGGGTATACCAGAACCAAATCCTACGGGAAGCTTCTGCGAAATGGACATCATTGTACCCAACAACATTAGTACTTCTGCTAACTATGCACCTGAAATGATAATTGTTTTTAACGAATCTGCGGGTATTATTAACCCTGATGGAGAACTTGATAATCGAACCATCACGGTTAGTATTTACAGAAGTGACGGAATAACTGTCGTTGAACCAGCACTCGAATCCAATGCCTATTCTTTAAAAACTTCATTGTTTGTCCCGGCTGTTTTCATACAGCCTGATAGAACTGGTGCAATTGCTGAATATCATGTAGCATTTAAAGTTGGTGAGCAGGGAAAACTGAT
>CAZOYI010000285.1:0-1565 GCA_964583965.1 uncultured Caldisericota bacterium | reverse complement strand
ACGGATCAAATAGAATGGTATGGCAATGTACTGGCTTGTTTCTTTTAATTGATTTTTCGTAATCACGATAGGTTTTTCTACTGGAATAGATTTGTTATGGTTTCAATGGATGTCTTTTCAATACCCTCCAGAATATATAGAATACAACGAAATGTGACTCTAGAAATGCTCGAGTATCCTTTGCTGCAAAATATGCCCCATATAAAAAAGGGGGAGGAACCCCAAGGCCCTCCCCCCCTTTGGAAAAAAGGAGTTAGAACTTAAGTTCGATAGAATTCAAAATGTTTTTTATGCTTGCATCTTCATCGTGCCCGTGGCCTTGCAGAGTAATTGTTACTTTTTGGTCTCCCACCATAGTCACCATATGGGTTTGAGGAATTCCACCATAATCAAAACTTGTTTGGTAATATTCAATATTGTTGTAGCTAGCTTTTTCAACCGGGCTTCCGTTGGTAGTTTCAGCAAAAGTGATGACAGCTTCTTCCGCAGTGCGATAGCTTTCTTTCTCTGCTTTGATTAAAACCCAATTTGTCGGGCTTAAAGCACTTCCTTTTTCACACCTGACGGTTTTCCACTTAGTATCTTCTGAAACGCGCCAATCGTCTGAATGTTTAAAATTGATATAGGCGCCTTCAAAAAGAGTTCCTGTAACCACGTCTGTTTTGTTTTCTACATTCTTTTCGCCTTCAGTTTTTGCTCCACCGCAACCGACTACTGTAAGCATCAATGCCACTGCGATCAATACGGATAACAATTTAGTCATTTTTCACATTTCTCCTTATGCAAAATATTTGTGCTCTTCGCACTTTCTTGCGGGTAAACCCTTACAATGGGATAACATACAATAATATTTATATATCTGTATCGAAATTTTGCAAACAATTTCGGTACGTTTTTCTCCTATCAATCTCTACAATACAAATCTCGGGTGTATACTTTCTCCATGACATCTTGCATCTCGTTCGTAATTCGATTTGCAACAATCACATCCGATATCCTTTTGAATTCATCAAGATCTTGTATAACTCTGGAATGGAAGAACTCCTTTTCTTTGAGTTCGGGTTCGTAAACAACCACTTCAATGCCCTTGGCTTTGATACGCTTCATAATGCCTTGAATAGCAGATTGACGGAAATTATCAGAATGGGTCTTCATGGTTAAACGGTATATACCAACTATAGTAGGATTTCTTTTTAAAATCATAGTCGCAACGTGATCTTTCCTTGTTTTGTTTGCGTCAACAATGGCAGAAATCATGTTTTGAGGAACATCGGAATAATTTGCCAATAGTTGCATTGTATCTTTGGGTAAACAGTACCCACCATAACCAAAGGAAGGGTTGTTATAATGGAGTCCAATGCGAGAATCCAAACCGATGCCTTCAATGATTTGCCTGGTATCCAATTCTCGCACTTCTGCGTAGGAATCCAATTCATTAAAAAAAGCAATGCGCATTGCAAGATATGTATTGGCAAATAGTTTAATGGCTTCCGCTTCGGAGGAATCTACGTACAACGTAGGAACATCCTTTTGAATAGCTCCTTCAATGAGAAGCTCAGCGAATA
>CAZOYI010000284.1:0-6610 GCA_964583965.1 uncultured Caldisericota bacterium | reverse complement strand
TGAGAATTGTTGTATCCTTGCCCTGGTTTTCCAAATGTATGCCATTCTTCGCCGTTTTCGATAACGGGGTTGCCGTTGTCACGAAATTCAACTAACTTTAGCCCAATATCTTTGTCTGTATCTGCAACGATAGTATTAGGGGGATAAGTATAAGATTCTCCATTTACATAGACAGAAACGGCATTTAACCGTGTATCGCCAGCATGTACTGTGTTTCGAAGTTCTAGTTCCGTAATGGGATTTTCGGTTCTAGCTGTCAAACGATAGATGGTTTCGCCAAGCGTATAATACCCATCGGATACAATTTGATCGGTATGCCATTCTTCGTCTTCATCAGCTATATCATTGCTATTGGTAACAAAGCGTTCAAGAGGGAGAGTTAAATCCCAATCACCAGCTTCTACAATTCCAGATGAAAGAGTACCATCGGCCAATTGCGCTCTGTATGCTGGATAATCTACTATGTCGACCCAACCAATACGCCAGCCCTTTTCTGTAACTAAGCGATCGTAAAAATAAATCTCAGGTTGGTATTCTGGATCTTTGGGATTCAATATGTAGGGTCCCTGAGTATTGGACATAGGATCGATTTGAGCTTTGGGATTGTTCTCGCAACGACCAGCAATGTAAGCGGGATGATATGGATCGGAATAAATATCGTAGTTACAGTCGTGGAAATTTCCATCTGGATCAAGCCACATTTTTCCAGTGGAGTCAATAACCCCGTACCATTTATGTTTGGGTTGCGATTCTCCACCGTTGGCTTGAATTTGCAAATACATTTCAAACCAATATACGGGGGATCCCGGCATAGAAACTTCACGCCTTCCCCAAGAAGAGCCACGCTCATATTCCCATGGGAAAAAACGACCGTTAGGGATTGCTATTCCCGGCTGTGCCGGATCCGGATCAATTGGTTCACCGTCTGCTTCATAACCCACCGGATATATAGCTTTGGCTATGAAGGTGTGGAAATCATTCTTGTGAGATTGATCTCCAAAAACAACGGTGGGAAAGCTTGCATTAAAAGGAATAATGCTAAGCAATAAAACGAGAGAAATGAAAATACTAAATAACTTTCTCATCATACCCACTCCTTTATCCGATCGCTAGCTTCAAACCAGCTTAACAACACAAAAAGAGTTATTTGTCTCAGAAAACCATACTCTTGCATTGCTCATATTTTCATAATCTACTACACCAAAGTGCGCTGTATCTTCTTGTGGTGTAGAAAATACAGCAAAACTATTCGAATCTTCCACACAAACACAATGCTGCGAAGAATTTCCGTTTACATCATACAAAGTAACAACTACTTTATTTTTACCATACTCAAAAGGAATATTCAACTTCCAAGACTGATTGCAAATCTCGGCTTGGACATCTTCAATGCATAGTCCTGCAGAGGAAGAAAGGGAGCCTGTTAAATACAGATTCCCATTTTCGACTTTTCCTTTGTCAATGGTTGCGATAACATTATTTTGACCAGTAAGAACAATAGAAGCAGAGGCTTGGGCTTCTACAAAAACATCGGTTTTTCCTGGAATCATTCCAGTTTTTTCAGCACTAATGGTAATTAAACCTTCTCGGATGGGAGTGAAAGTGATTTCACATATGCCGTTAGCATCTGTTTTGGTCATTTCACTTACGCCTGCACCCGTTAATCGGATTGTGACAGCCTGTTCTGGCTTTTTGGATCCAGCATCAAAGCTCTTAATTTGTATATGTACAGATTTTCCTACTACTAGTGATGACATTGCAATAACTTGCACGCCTAGACCATTGGCCACATCGAAACGACCATAATCAGAGATACCGACATCATGCATTTCGTGTTCGCCATATCCTCCGCCAGGTAAAATGTAGCGTATATATCCAAGTGCAAGACCCACACCAGCTGGAGTACAAGATATGACAGTCTCAGGAATTTGATCTTCTTGAATGCTCATTCGGCCAGAAACTTCTCTTTCATCTCCTATGCTATCTGCAACACCGTAACCAGAAAGGGTAACCAAGCCACCTTCCTTGATAGGTAAATCACGAGAATCAGCTTGAAGAGCTTGAATGATGAAGTTGTTTTCGATTCCAAAGACAAGGTCGTAGTATCGTACATCTAGAAGATCTTTTCCAAGAGGTTCGCGTGTTTCAGCATTGAGAAATACAAATTCTGGTCCTTTAATCAAGGTGAAGGTGTCGGGATGGGAATCCCAGTCTATCCTAAACATTGCATATCGGTCATAACTATGTCGGTATGCAAACCGCATTCCACCCCAGCGGAATCTCTGATACACATCATTTGGACCAAATGGATCAAAATCAGGATAACCAGCAATATCTGCCCAAGAAGGATTAGTAGTTAAGCGATTTTTACCAACAAAAGCACCAAAATAACTTTCTGTTAGACCCATGTCGTTAGCATAATACAAGAAAGAAGCTTTTCCTTCTTGATCCAAACTAATGGAGTCGTTGAAAGTAAGGAAGCCATCATCATCGATGTCGGGGAAGCAATACCCCCCATTGTAGATACTGTTATAGATATTACCCAATCCCCAGCCCTCTTGGTAATAACCTTCTGGAGGGATATCATGTAATACCACGTTGCTAAACCAACCTAGGGTGCTTTTAATAGAACAGGTGTTGTATAAAAACTCATCTGGGGCAAGTGTTGTGGAGGATCGAAATCCAGCAATATTCATTCTTTCTCGGTTCATAATATCGATTGTTCCATTTTGGTTTTTATCGATACCGAGTAAGTTGTAGTATCTTGGCATAGCTGCAAAGCGGTATCTAAAATTACGAAGGAATGTGTTTGTAACAGTGATGCGAGCATCATCAGTACCTTCACATATATTAGCGCCAGCAGTCCCTTTGAGAATTTCGCCTTGAGCATCAAAGACTTGCAGACCTACTCTGTAGACACGCTTATCCATAGCGGTCATGACAAAATCTGGTGTTCCTGGAACATAGTATTCTGTATTCGTAGGATCTTCGAGATTGGTGAAATTGTAGACGATGGAAGGAAGCTTAACATTTACAACAGTTTGTCCATAATGTCGACGATCAGGAGTATAAACATAAACAGGGAAGGAACCAGTATCATTTGCGACGAAATTAAAGAATTTGTAGATTCCTTCGTACGCTCTAGAAAAATCAATTTCAATAGGATTAAACGGCGTCATAGAGGATAGATAAATAGATTCGTTGTCGTATAAAGAACCATCATTATTGTGAAGATCTGTTCGCAACCAATAATAAGCGGGCAGCTCTGCATCGAAGCCGTAATAATCTTCATTGTCAGGGTGAGGATCTTGGAAGAGTACGTTTCGTATATTTCTGTCCAATACTTTAATTTGATTCTTGGAATCAGGCACACCATTGGAAAGATTGATGGGTTCTCCAGATTCATCCAAGACACTAAATGTCAAAGGTGTATCCGGATTCACAAGTTCGGGGGTTACTCCTGCAGTAATCGGATCAGGACCGAATGAAACAATTAGATCGTGGTGGGGAACGGGTTCAATGCGTGTCATACCTGCTAAATAAACTTCGTGAGAATATTCATTCGGAGCAAAAGGTTTCCACAAAGGAGTAAATCCTCTATCATTATTGTCATCTCCATACTTGTATGCATTAATGTAGATAGGTACGATTTCATATTTACTGATGACATGGTCTGGTTTTTTATCAAACTCACCAGAGGCATCTGGAATTCCACCAAAATCATATCCAATAGTATCAATCTGTGCACCATTACTTTTACTGAAGGTAAGTTTGTAAGTTCCATCTTGTTTATGGAATGTACGACCATCGATAAGACCGGTTGACCAGGTGTTAGTAGCCATATCATACGTACCCAGTACTTCAGTCTCATAATCTTCAAAGGAGATTTTTCCGTCTAGGTTAATGTCCATTTTATCGGGGAATTGGACACCCTTTTTGAACCAATCGGAAGATCTTGGAGGATTAGCCAATTGTCCATCTCCCATTCCATAAATCTCTTGGGTATATTTATCAATAACGCCACGGTCTTGCCATGCGACAAGAAGGGCATCATTACAATACTCAGTTTCTTGGTTTGGTATAGAAGCTTCGGTTAGAGTTAACTCAAGTTCATGATCTTCTTCAATTTCAAGCTCTTTGGGAGCATCACTGATCGTAATACCATGAACTGGTATGTTGTTCATTGGAGGATCAGTACAGCAGTCTCGGTAAGTAATTTCAGTTCCATCCCAGAGTAAAACAGTAATATTGATTTCGCCATGACCAATAGGTATCAATTCATCGAACAAAAATACAGGGTTATAGAACCAATATGCGGCATTTTGGTATGGATTAGCACAAAGATAATTGGAAGGCCATCCATAGCGGCCTGCACCCCAGTAAAGCCATTCTTGGTTAATCCTTAACCAAGGGTTGATTTCGTTATCTGGGATATTGATCGCATCCCATATTGCACTTGGGTTGGTTACGCGGGAGAAATCGTGATTACCGGTTGGAATAGAAAATCCAGTAAAAGTATCCGATCGTGTTCCAAAAGCTCCGCCTAGTAATTCATATCTATAATAGTTACCCGCATCTAGTACAAGCTTTTGACTAAAATCATAATCAAGAGGCACATTAAGATATTTGTTGTATTCATACCTAGGATTGAACCTCCAAATGCGCTGGTCACTTGCACCAGATGCACCCCTCATATGATCATCCATGAATTTTTTTGGAAATGCAAAGGGTCCTTCTATGGTCATGCGAAGTATTCTCTGTGAAGCTGGATATGCATAAAAAGAAATGTGATCATATGGATTGGTTGTTTTCAGGTAAAATGCCATTCCGTAATCGGTTAGTGGCATAAATTCGGTACCCAGTTTAGAATATTTGTCTTTCCACATTGCAGGATATGCATTCCAATTACTACCGTAGGCATTATCACGTTGTAGAATCTTAGCTTCAACTCGACCAGTATTGGATTGACCACCAGGATAAGCTCGCATGTCACGATTTAGATTTTCAAGAATGGGATCGTATCGGGCAGCCACCTGTGGTGCTGGTGGAGGTAGCGGTGAAATTGCATCGTTTCCTAAGGTGTAAGAGACTTTAGAGTTTTGTAAAGCATGGTCTAATATGGTTAAGTCTGTTACGTTCATATCAGGATTAGGCCTGGATACTTTAATTTCCACGTTTCCACAATAGTCAATTCCCATGCCAGTATCCATCATGAACGCTGGAGGATGTTCTCGTACAGAATTATAGTCATAGATGCATGTATTCAAGTAAAGTCGAATATTGACCGGGGTAGAAGGATCTTGTGGCCATGTTGCAATAATGCATTCTCCGCCATCGTCGTATACATTTTGTATGCGGACAGGTTTTTTGCTAGGTTGGATTAACACAGGAACACCCCAGGTGGAAAGAGATCCCCATGTTCGTGGTGGGTTAAAACAACCATTACTAGGATATACCCAATGTGCATCGGTATTGCTACCATTAAAGATTCCATAAGCATCATTAATGGTCCATTCGCCAAGTTTGGGGAAATTAGGATCATCAATGCCAGGGATATCACAAATTGTATCACCAATGGAACAATCTCGGTCTATTAATCCCAGGGTGGGTCGTGAGTTCGGCATAGGAAGTGGAGTATGATGGTTTTGACAGGGGGCACCCACACAACCTTGATCACTTCGTTCGTATATAGGTTGATGCTGGATAGAATAAAGGACATCACATTGATCTAGAGCACCAATGACTTGTCCAATATTAAGTGGTTCGTACCATCTCCAGTAATCGTAGCTGCCGTCATCGCGCACTTGTACGATGTATCTCTGGCCAGCACTACCGATGGTAGTAAACATACCATTGATACCACCGCCATTGATATTGTAGTTGCCAATAATTGGGTCGGGGACAACTTGCCATCCTGGGGGTACAGGAGCTTCAATGGGCAAATCAAACCAGATGCGATGACTAGAATAGTCAATACGAACAATTCTACGATATTGAGGAAATCCAGGAGAAGTAGTAGCAGGAATATAGATAAGATCGCCAACTTCAAATAGATTTTCCATACCTGCTTGAAGTGTCAGGAAAAATGCGCCATAGGGAGCAGTTGGAATTTGAGGTTTCCAATTGGAAGTAAGGGCAAAATCAAGGGTGCTTTGCACTCCACTGTATGTAACATCAATGGTTTTTCTGGCGGTTGCCATTCCCATTCCTTGGGGATCATTGACATCTTTTGAATCATCATGTGCTAAAAGCTTTAACTTCAGCATAGGCTGACGTTCATCCAAGGGATTAATACATTCTTTGTCGGGAATCAATTCTATATCAGACGGTGTTACTTGTAAGCGGTCGATTCCGAAACAGTCATATACGTTATCTAATTTTTCAGGAATTAGTGCACTGTCTTCAAGATCATCATCAAATTGTACGGTTGGAGGATAGACAAAGTATTTTGTTTTTTGGTAAATGCCCCATGGCTTGTTCCAATATTCGGTTTTAGTCCATTTGGAAGCCCACACTGTAGGATCGGAATAGTTATCCTGCTGATGATAGGTGTATTTAGAATCTTTTGGTGCAATTTTCCGTCCACCAATATCTTTGTATGCACGTACTT
>CAZOYI010000283.1:0-3798 GCA_964583965.1 uncultured Caldisericota bacterium | reverse complement strand
CCACTTTGAGGTGAAACATGTCTAAGCTGCGAGTTCGATTCCCACCCTCTCCCACTGGTAATTTACATGTTGGAAACGCAAGAACTGCTTTGTTTAATTATTTGTTTTGTAGACATCATGATGGAACCTTTGTTTTTCGTATTGAAGATACAGACAGAGAAAGATCTAGAGATGAATTTATACAAAATGAAATTGAAGCCATGAAATGGATGGGTATCGACTGGGATGAAGGAATCTTGATTGGTGGAGAACATGGACCTTACAAGCAAAGTGAACGAATGGATTTGTATCAAACCCATATAAAAAAACTACTCGATACAAACCATGCATATATCTGCTTTTGTTCTGCTCAGCAAATAGAGGAAGATCGAGAAGAAGCAAGAAAGAATAATATGCCTCCGCGATACAGTGGTCGATGCAGGAACTTATCCAAAGATGAAGTAGAAGATCGAATTGCAAACGGTGAACCCTATGTAATTCGATTTAAGCTTCCTGAGAAAGAAAATGTTGAGGTTGTGGATTTAATCCGCGGAACCAAAACATTTCCTGTCTCCTCGTTGGATGATTTCATCATTGCTCGATCTGATGGCATGCCAACCTATAATTTAGCTGTCACCGTTGATGATGCCACCATGGAAATTACCCATATCATTCGTGGAGAGGATCATTTCTTTGGCAATACACCCAGACAAGTTTTATTATATGAAGCTCTTGGTTATCCAATTCCTGTGTTCGCCCATATGCCTATGATACTGGGTGATGATAAAACAAAACTTAGTAAGCGACATGGTGCATTTGCTATCACAGAATATGGCAATATGGGCTTTCTTCCTGAAGCATTTGTGAACTATATGGCTTTTTTAGGCTGGTCACCCAAGACTGAAGAAGAATTCTTCACTATAGAAGAACTGATTCAAAGATTTGAAATAAAAAATGTAAACACTAGTCCAGCTATATTCGATTATGAGAAATTGAAGTGGTACAATGCTCATTATTTACGCCAGAAATCTAATGAGGAGTTGTTCCATATGGTGGAAAATGACCTTACGAAAAAGGGTTTCTTAACCCAAGAAAAAAACAGAGAGTTTTATCTGCAAGCATTTCAGCATATGAAGGACTATCTTGTTTTAACAACGGATATCATCACCAATCTTGAAACAATTTCTACATATGAGGGGATTCAAGCAGATCGATTACCAGAAATACAAACCCTAGAGACTCAAAGTTTGCTTCCCGCTCTACTCCATCAATTTTCTGATACACAAGACTGGACTCCTGATTCTGTTTTAATTGCAGTTCGACAAGCTGGTAAAGATGCTAAAGTAAAAGGCAAACACTTGTGGATGCCATTGCGAATCATGATGACGAATGAAGATCAAGGTCCTGAAATATATTTGGTCATCTACCTTATGGGTAAAAATAAAGTACTTGGTATTCTACAAGATCTTCAAACAAGAATCTGAAAGGAGAATTCATTGAACTCAATCTATTTTCATGACACAATGCAAGGTAAAAAAGTTGAATTTGAACCAAGAATTCCTGGTGAAATGAGTATGTATGTTTGTGGACTTACCACTAGCAATGATTCTCATATCGGCCATGCTCGAACTGCCATCGTTTTTGATGTGATTCGACGAATTTTCCGTAAAAATGGATACAAAGTAAAATATATTAGTAATTTTACTGATATTGACGATAAAATCATTCAAAAAGCGCAGGAAGAACATATTACTGCACAAGAGGTTGCTGAAAAGTACATACACCGCTATATTGATGTTATTCATAAGATGCATATATCAGAACCAGATATGTATCCAAAGGTAACTGATCACATTCCCGAGATTATTGAAGCTGTTGAAAAACTGATTGAAAACGGATTTGCATACGAATCATCAGGAGATGTGTATTTCCGAGTTCGGAAAAATGCTGAATATGGTAAGCTATCAAAAAAGAAACTTGATGAGTTAATATCTGGGGCTAGAATTCTTCCCGGAGAAAAGAAAGAAGATCCCTTGGATTTTGCTCTTTGGAAAGAAGCAAAGTCTGGAGAACCATTTTGGGATAGTCCATGGGGAAAAGGTCGTCCTGGGTGGCATATCGAATGTTCGGTCATGGCCCTAAAATATTTGGGCAACCATTTCGATATCCATGGTGGCGGGCAAGATTTAATCTTTCCTCACCATGAAAATGAAATTGCGCAAGCCGAAGGAATAACATGTGCAAAACCATTCTGTCATTACTGGATCCATACGGGGTGGGTTACGCTTGATAAAATAAAAATGTCCAAATCAGTGGGAAATGTATTTCGCATTAAAGATGCACTACAGCATTATCATCCAAATGTATTGCGGTACTTTTTCCTAGCAACTCTGTATTCTTCCCCACTTGAGTTTAATGTTGAAGCAATTGAAAGAGCAGGGAAAAATGTCGAGAGAATCGCAACCACGTTTCGAAGATTTCAGGACATTGAACCACAAGATTTTTCTGAAATACCTGAATCTGAACTGCAACTTTTGGAGTTTTTTTCTGAAGCTCACGATGAATATCAATTGCAATTACGGGACAACTTTAATACTCCCGCAGCTTTTGGAAGTATTCATGTAGCTCTGCGAGAACTGAATCGTGTTTTAGATGAAAAAGAATCTTTGACCGGTAGTACGATAAAAAAAATTCAATTCTATTTACATGACTTTTTCGAAACCCTTGGATTTGTCGATATCCAAAATACTACTTTTGTTTTAGATACTTCTAATATTACAGATGCAATACGTGATGTAGTTGTTTCATTTGACATTGATCTTCCGGATGAAATCCTTTCTTTGGATGATATGGTGAATCTATTGATTCAAAAGAGAACAGAGGCTAGGAAAAACAAGGACTTTGCTCTTTCGGATGAAATCCGAGATCAATTGCAAAAACATCAGATCGTATTAGAGGATTCTCTGGGGAAAACTACCTATAGATTGGAAAAACAATGATTATTAGTGGTAAACATGAAATCGAAGAAGCCATACAGAATGAAAAACCTATCCTGAAAGTGATTATTCCAAAGAATTACCATCTTCCGAGTCGTTTATTTATACTGCTTCGAGACCAGCAAATACCAATCATACAGTTACAAAAAAGTGTATTTCAGAAAAAATATTCAGATATGGATTCGATGGTTGCCCTTTGCGATGATATTACTTTATCTACACTGGAAGAAGCTACCAATATTCCTCTTGGTGATTACGGTAGAATTCTTCTTATGGAAGAAATTGAAGATCCTCAAAATGCAGGTGCAATGTTTCGGAGTGCAGCATGCTTTGGATTCCATTCCGTTGTTATCACAAAACACCACTCCACTCTTCTGGGGAAAGGAGCTATGAGTGCTTCTTCAGGAGGTATTTTTCAGTGTAAAATTTGCCGAGTAAACAACATGGGAAATACTATTGAATATTTAAAAAATAATGGTTTTTGGATTGTGGGAACAGATATTCGAGGAGAAGAGAATCCACGTCTTATCAATTACAATTCACACATTGCCGTTGTGATGGGTAATGAAAATAGTGGACTTAAAAAGAAAACGTTGGAAAAGTGCGATCATCTTGTTCGAATCCCAATTTCAGAAAAAACAAATTCACTCAATGTTTCCGTTGCATTTGGCATTATTGGGTATGAAATTTTTACACAAGAAAAGTAGTGAAACCAGTTGACACCAGTGGAAATTCTCATAAAATATTTCTCCGGTGTGCCGACGTAGCTCAGCTGGTAGAGCAACTGATTTGTAATCAGTAGGTCATCCGTTCGATCCGGATC
>CAZOYI010000282.1:0-6604 GCA_964583965.1 uncultured Caldisericota bacterium | reverse complement strand
TTAACTTAGAATTTTGCAAGGGATGGGCGGGTGGCTCAGAGGTAGAGCACTTCCCTCACACGGAAGGGGTCACAGGTTCAAATCCTGTTCCGCCCATATTTATCTGTTTGTTCGCCGATGTAGCTCAGTTGGCAGAGCAGCTGATTCGTAATCAGCAGGTCGTCAGTTCGACTCTGACCATCGGCTTGTCTGGAGGGTGATGAATGGATAAAATTCATTTCGGCAAGTATGTTGCAGTTGAAGAAATTGGCAGAGGTGGAATGTCCATTGTTTACAAAGGAAACCATCCCACTCTGAGCAAGCCAATTGCTATTAAAGTCTTATCTGATTTTCTTTCATCTGATACGAAGTTTATTGACCGGTTTCAAAAAGAAGCCGATCTGTTGTCTTCTTTTCGTCATGCTAATATTGTTTCAGTTTTAGATTATGGAAAACAGGGATCAACATACTACATCGTAATGGATTATATTGAGGGTTTTACCGTTCAGCAGATGATTACCGAAACTGGACCACTTTCTCTGGATATTATTACAAACATTTTGCAGAGCGTTGCTACAGCATTAGCATATACACATAGAAAAAGTATTGTTCACCAAGATATCAAATCCTCCAACATCATGATTGACAACAATGGGCACATTATGGTTACAGATTTTGGTCTTTTCCGTAATGTTAGTTTAGACAATCCAGACCAAATTACTGCTGAAATTGTTGGGACACTATCCTATTGCGCTCCAGAACAACTTGACCACAAAATGGGTCAAATTAACGCAACCACGGATATCTATTCTCTCGGAGTTGTTTTTTATCAGATGGCTACCGGCCAACTTCCCTTTGCTGATGAAAACACATCCGTGAATATTGCCTATCAGCATATTAATGTATTGCCTGAATCACCCAAAAAACTTAAACCAGATCTTTTATTGAAAGCTTCCAGTATGATCATGAAAATGCTGAAAAAGAAGCAATCAGATCGCTACCAAAACATGGAAGAAATTTTAAAAGATATCCAAGAGCTTCAAGAGGTATCTCAGTATTATCGATCAAAATACCAAGGAGAAGAAGAAGGTTCTTTTTTTGTCATTCAATCCGATAGTGATGATTCGAAAATGGGAAGAGAAAATGCAGATAACATTTCCCAAGAAATAGTTTTGGAATACCAAAGCTCTGACACCGAAGAATCAAAACCTATAGAAGAAGAAATACGCTATGATTCTGATATAGATACTATCGATACTGAAAGTGAACCAATAGATATTGAAGAAGATGGGGAAGAAGGTGTAGAGATGGGACAACAAGAAGATATAGAACATTCCTTTGATTCAGACGCCTATATTGGTAAAGAAATAAAGCATCGATATCGGGTTCAAAAGCTTCTTTTGCGTAGGATTCTAAGTAAATTGTATTACGGAGTTGATTTGGTAAAGGATATTCCTGTGACAATACAACTCCCCAATGAAGCTAGACCAACTTTTCAAACAAGGATTAATAGGGAAATTCAAACAATGAAGAAAATCGACCACCCAGGCTTTGTAAGGTTTCTGGATGTGGTTGAAGAAGATGGGACATATTTCGTTATTCGTGAATATGTAGAAGGTAGTTCGGTCAAGAACTTACTAAAACGAGAACAATTTTCCATCAAGAGAAGCGTTTCTATTGCACTGGAAGTTTTAGATGCATTGGCATATTTGCATCAAAGAAAAATTATTCACCGAGATTTAAACTCAGATGTTGTTATGGTTCCCAAAAAAGGTCGAACTCGTATTAGCTCTTTAGGTTTTACGCGTGTAGAGGATGCATCAAGTGTTTCAAGTGGAGAATTCTTGGGTGTTGTACAATACACTGCACCAGAGCAGATTACACAATCCTTCTCGGATGCAAGAACCGATATCTATGCTGTAGGAATTTTGTTGTTTGAGATGTTGACTGGATCTCCACCTTTTGATTCTACCCTACCAGTAGAAGTGATGGATATGCATCTGAAGAAAATTCCTAGATTTCCCGAAGAATCTCAAAAAGGGATCCCACTTACACTTCAAAGAATTGTCTTGAGAGCACTTGCAAAACAGCCAGAGCAGAGATTTCAAACTGCTGAAGAAATGCAAGAGGCATTGGAAACTTTTTTAAGAGATTTTACAGGAAAGCAATCGAATCACCCATTATCTAGCCATCAAAAAAGTGAGCAACCAAACTCTAAACCTAAACAAATTACTCAAACATCAAAAAAAGGATTTAGTGTATCTTCAGACACAGGATTGTATAGGGATTTACAAAAGAAAAATACTACAAGGAAACCCGTATCATTTTCTATCAAAAATAAACCTTCTATGAAAATTGACCAAGATAGCAAAGTCGATATACGAAGAATCATCAACGATGATCTAAAGATGGACTCTCGAACAAAAGAAATTGAGGGAAATCCATCTTTTAGTGAAGAAATGAATTCGCAAGAACAAGAAGTATATGCAGAAACACAAAAAAGTACTCATCCTAAAGCTGATTTTGCAGGAAGTCATTCTCCCACTTTTTCGATGAAAAATACAAAACATGATTCAAACGAGAAAAAACCTTCCTCAAAAAAACGTTTGTGGTTTCCTATCATTCTTACCTTTGCAGTGGTAGGGTTACTTTTTTTCTTGATCTATCCATTTGCCAAACCACAAACTGTCAAACAGCCCCAGACAGTTGTTGATTCAGATTATTTAGAATGGATTTCTCCCAAATCAGTGAATGACGTTTTTCTTTCTCCACTTATTCCAACCACGATTACGTTTCAGAATAATTCTTGGCAAATGGGAAATTCCTATGCTATAAAAAATATTACTCCATCCGTAGAATCTAAGATTTCAAGTGTATCCAATGAAGGCGTATTTTCCTTAACCTTGTTTTCTTCCAATCCCGATTTAGAAAAACTGATTCAATTTAAACTTCAATATCTGGATTCTAGTGGTAATATTATTAATGAAGCCACCTATACAATTGCAAATTCACCCGAATCTGTTTCTGAAATCTCCATCAATTATCATAAGGCTACCTACAGTTTGAATGGTGAAAAACCTCAAAGCAATGAACCCAATATTTTTATCTATCAAGAAAAGATTTATATTCCCATTCGGTTTTTAATTCGTGTGTTTAATGCTGAATTGGCATATGATTTTGAAGAAGAGAAAATTACAATCCAAAGTCTCGATCAACATGTATACGAATTCTATCTGTTTCAGAAAAAATATTCCATAGATAATCAGCTAATCACAGGAGTAAATCCAATTTTGGAGATAAACGATACAGCATATCTTCCTATTGATTTTTTAAGCTTAAAAATGCGTTTTTCTGTGATTCTTGAAAGAAATCTTGAAGGTCATTTTATGATTCACTTGATAAAGAATACCGAGACATAAAAAAATGGCATTAGGCTTTGGATTTGACAATCAACTAGCTGTTGTTTTTGCACTGGAGAACTCCTCTGAATTAGAAATACTTCAACCCTCCTTTGACAACAATCCAATGTTGAAAATCGAAGACCTTATCCTTGATGGGTTTATATTAGATGAAAAAATCCGGATGCTATCTCCAGATATTCTGATTCTTGATTACCACCTAAAGAATATCAACATGATTAACTTCTTAGAAGAAGCCATTATTAAATATCCTTCCACATCAGTTGTGTTAATTGTTCAACAAGAAGACTTAATCGATATTCGCAAGATTGTAAAGACAGCTACCCGAAACGTAATCACACGCCCTTTTTCTCCTGAATCTCTCCCGCAAATTGCTATGAATGCCTTTGTGTCCACTTTCAAAGACAAAAAATTTCACAATGCTGGAATGCAGTCAAAAGAACTAGGAAAACTTTTAAGTTTTACATCTGCAAAAGGAGGTGTCGGGAAGTCACTTATTTCTGTCAACTTAGCTCTTGTTTTGGCAAACCTAACTGAATCGTACAAAATCCTTCTCATGGATTTTGGTTTGCCCTACGGAGACCAAAGAGCAATCACAAACATCAGTCCTGATAAAACCCAATCTACCCTAGATTTGTTTACAATCGCAGATGAATTATCTCCAGAACGACTAAACAATATTGTTCAACGAAGCGAAATTTACCCCAATTTTGATATTGTCGTATCTCCTGGCTCATTCGAGCGTATGAAAGATATTGATCATGGGAAAATTCGCAAGGCTATCCGTACATTAAAACTGATTTATGACTATATCATCGTAGACCTAGATCCTGGCGTGAATGATGTTTCTAAAATTGTATTTGAGCAATCAGATAAGATTTTCATTGTTTTTACTCCTGAGATTCCTTCTTTATTCCGACTGGTAAATTATCTGAAGGAATTTCAATGGTTAAAAATTAATACACCTCCAGAAATTTTATACAATCGAAGGACAAAAAAAGCCGATCAAAAAATCCATTCCATTCTTCAAAAAATCTTACCTTACAAGCTTTATAGTTCTATCCGAGAGGATAATCGAGTGGCCTTTTCTTCATTAAACGATATGTATCCTGCTGTAACGAAAAATGGTGTGATTCGCAAAGATATCATGGAATTTGCTGAAAATATTCTCCAATGGGATGGAAATTGACAATGAAGCACTCTCCTGATGCTGAAGAATTTTATAGAAATATACGAAATAACGTTTTTGAAGAAATTTCTCCTGCTGAGATTTTAAGGGAAAAACAAGACAATCCCGAACAGATTAAACTGAAAATTCGCAATATATGCCTTCAAACTATCCAAGTCTCCAAAAGAGTTCTTCCCATTGAATACCAAGAACAAATCATTCATCGACTCTTGAATGAGATATTCGGTTTTGGGATGATTCAACCTCTACTAGAAGATCCATCCATTTCTGAAATCATGATCAACGAACCTGGTTCTGTTTATATTGAAAGAGACGGCAAGCTACTAAAATCAGATATTCGATTTGAATCTCCTGGTCAAATTATGCAAATCATTGATCGCATTGTTAGTCCTTTAGGACGTAGAATTGATGAATCGAGTCCATTAGTAGATGCGCGTTTACCTGATGGAAGTAGAGTTAATGCCATTATTCCACCCATTGCTGTAAAAAGTCCCACATTAACGATCCGTAAATTCAAAGATACCATCTTGGATTACGATAGCCTGATTAAGTTTGGATCTATGACAAAAGAAATGGCAGATTTTGTTCATTCTATTGTCCGGTCTAGGGCAAATATTATTATTTCGGGCGGGACAGGTTCTGGAAAAACGACTCTCCTAAATGTTTGTTCAAGCTCTATACCAATAACAGAGAGAATCATCACTGTAGAAGATTCCATTGAGTTAAAACTCAAACAGCCCCATGTGATTTCACTCGAAGCTCGCCCTCCAAACATTGAAGGACAGGGTCAAGTCACCATTCGAGACCTTGTCATCAATTGTTTGCGAATGCGACCCGATCGAATTATTGTAGGGGAAGTTCGAGGAAAAGAAGCATTTGATATGCTTCAGGCCATGAATACTGGACATGATGGTTCTTTAACAACTGTCCACGCAAATACCCCCAAAGATGTGCTTTCTCGTCTTACCTCTATGGTGTACATGACAGGACTTGAAATGCCCGTTTACATATTGCATGAAATGATATTCAGCGCAATTGAGTGTGTCATACAAACATCTCGTTTCTCTGATGGTTCAAGGCGAATTACAACTATTTCAGAGTTTGCTAGCTTTCAGGATCATCAAATTATCATCAACCATATCTATCAATTTGTAGTTGATCGGCATGATGAGAATGGCAAGATACATGGCCACTATGAATACAAACCATATTCTGATCGGATTAAGGCTAAAATAGAAAGTCATTTTGTCCAGAAAGAAGGAAAAGCGCTACCCGACCATTCCCAAGAAACAGATCTTACTACTTCTCCTTTTCCAGGTGAAAATAGTGAAAAAATCCGAGAAGTAATGCAAAAGTTAGGTAAATCAAATGAATAGAAATAACGCATCCAAAGAAAAATTATTCGAACTCTATTATCAATCTAAACAAGCAAAGAGAATCAAACAGGATTCTACTCAACAGACTAAAGAAGGTTCTGTTCAAGATATTTTAAAATTATCTATGAATACAATTACTTTTTTATTTCTATTTTCCCTCATTTGTCTGGGGATATTCTTTATTTTTTTCTTTGTGTTTAATCACAATGTAGTTATGGGACTATTGTTTGTAGCATTATGCTTGGTTGCTTTTCAGCTTTTTATCCAAATGAAAAAAGGGGAAAAAGAAAACCAATTTGTAAACCAGCTTCCCGACACTTTATCAGCAGTTGCAAATTCCTTAAAAGCAGGATTTTCATTGGATCAAGCATTTGAGTTTGTTTCTATGTCTATGCCAGAACCTTCTAAAAGTGAATTCTCAAAAATACATCTAAACTACCGCGTTGGATTAACATTGAAAGATTCTCTTGAGGAACTTACACAGAAATATCCTAATACCGAAGTAAAACTCTTTGTCTCTTCTTTGGTTTTACAGTCGCAAGTGGGTCTGTCAAATTAAGTGTGTAAACAACATTTAACGCATATCTAATCTTTCTTTAAAGATAATAGAAAATTGAGAGATTGTCAAAGGCCAGTTTGGA
>CAZOYI010000281.1:0-1644 GCA_964583965.1 uncultured Caldisericota bacterium | reverse complement strand
TATAATTGTTCCAATGTCAAGTTTTTTTCATAGATTAAATGGATTGATGTAGTAATACTTTGTGAAAATTATGCCTAATTATGGGGTGGAATTTAGGTTAGATATGTCCTTGAGAGCTAAAGGTGATTTTCCGTCGGCATGAAATAATTCTAGATAATTCTCACTACTAAACGGTTTAACAGAAAAAGACTGAGAACTCAATATTTTATTTATCCAATTTTGCTTTTCAACTGATCTGCAGAAAAATAATTTACATTATCAATTTCTTTTAAGTAAGGACATTCTTGGTATTCACGTATTACTTCTTCAGTTGCAATATTCATAATTATATCAAAATATTCAATGCACTCCTCGTCGGTTAACATAGTGTGCTCAAGGGCGTTCTTCATTAATTCCTCCAAGTATATCAAAACATGCTACGATTTTATGATTTTGTGGATAAATGTAAAGTTTTTTCAATAATATTTGCATCTGAAATAGGGTTTTCATACAATTTGTAGCTTTTTTGTTTACTTTGTAGAAAAAATGAAAAAAACCTGACAAAAAAGCAATTGTTAGTTCGGGAATACTTGGATGACTTGAATATAACGGATACCTACAAACATTCTACCCATGATGAAAAAGATGATATTGCAGCTGTCGGTGAAAGCAAATTGCTAAGAAATGCTCAGGTTAATGAGCTGATCGATGAAGCGATTGAATAAACAATCTGTCAGACGCTTAGAGAAAAAACCCTGGAAATCGAAAAGGAGAGTAAAGCCATCGAGCTTTACTCTCCTTCAAACCATGACTGAATTATTTTAAGAAATCTTCAATTAAATCCATTGCATGCTGGGTGATGTATACTCGATCTGTCTTTGGAGCTAAAACAGTTAAGCCCTTTGTTTTGTAGGTTTTGTCGTTCCATATCATTTCATCTTTTGAAATGGGAAGTTCAACCTGCAAATCACCTTTGGCAATCACAAGGATAGGATTTTTTTCATCTGTTTTGTCGATGCTCATTGTTGCACCAATTTCATCTGTAAAGGCTTTGGATTCATTAAACAAAAATTGATCAATGTAAGGAAGCTCAAAACCTAGATTATCAGCAGTGATGTAAGCAATTTCTGTATTTTCAAGAATACCAACAGGACGGTTTGGTCCATAAGCAAACAGGAATAAGTCTTCTCCCGTATGCCCATTTGTCGTCCAGCCAATGTACGCTCTTTTACTCATCATAGGTCCAAGTTCGTAGTTTAGATCCAATTTGCTAGTCTGAATTCTAGCTACCTCTTCTTCTGATAAATCGGAAATACCGTAGTATTGTTCTACCACTTCTTTAATTCTTTCAGGTGTTTTCTCTTCACCAATCATTTGTTGGATTCCCTCACCTGTTAACTTGGCTTTTCGAAGGCTTGTCACAAGTTCTTCTGGTTTCATTTTGGAATACGTATTGTCAGTATCTTTGGATCCGATTGTCATTCCTCCATTACCATGATCGGAAAATCCCATAACTAGAGTTCTTTTATCTCTAGCTGCATATTCTAGAGCTACTCTAACAGCATCATCATACGCTAACATATCCGAAATAACTCCAATTGGATCATTGGCATGAGAAGCCCAATCGATTTTACTCCCCTCAACAAATAGAAAGAATCCTTTCTT
>CAZOYI010000280.1:0-26955 GCA_964583965.1 uncultured Caldisericota bacterium | reverse complement strand
TCTATCCGATGCATGCTACGTAACGCAGTATTTCGAGTTTGTATTTTACTGCTACAGTAGGTACTACAAGTAAACCGACCTAAGTGCCGTCATTCTTTTTTGCTGGGTTTATCAATCGGTTTGTCAGAATTCTGTCGCAAATATACATTGGTACACGGAAAGGATATTTCGATATTGTCTACGTCAAATCTCTTTTTCAGTGATTTGATTAATTCATGCCGAATGGGAAATGAATCAAAATACGTTGGTAGAGTGAGTTTAATCATAAAATCAATATTGGATTCGTTAAATGCTTTAAATCGTACCAATGGAACATTTTCATTGAAAGGTTTAGGCAAATTACTCTGTATTTCAGAAGCAATCTCCATAATTGTTTTTTCTGCTTCTTCAAGAGTGCTGTGGTAAGAAATCCCCGCAGAGAAAATAAATCCATATGATTTTTCGGGTCGCGTATAGTTGGTTACAATACCTTTCAAAGCGATTGAATTTGGTACAATCACCAATGTATTACTAAATGTTTTCAAATGAGTACTCCGCCAGGTAATATCAATGATAGTCCCCTGAAACTCATTGATTTCAATAAAATCCCCCAGCTGATACATGGGATCGCTAATCAGCTGCAAACCAGCAAAAAAATCAGACAGAGAGGATTGCATTGCCAATCCAACAGCTAAACTGGTTACACCAAAGGCAGTTAGAATGGGAGTAATGTTCATATCAAGCTGCAGTAGGATCATTTTAATCGCAAGAATGTATATCAAGATATCACTAATTTTAATCAGCATATTAGGGGCTTTTTGAAACTCTCTTTTTACTCTCCAGCGCGACCGAATGAAAAACACTACCAGTTGAGAAAGCATAAGAGATATACCAATAATCAATCCAATCACCCAGGCATCATTGACCCACTCCAAATGAATATCCACCCATTTGTGATAATGTGCAACTGGGTACAAAGCCCCCCAGGCCACCAAGAATATACCAATACGAATAATTTTTCGCAGCGCTTTCTCTCGAAGGTTCCAATTAAACTTTTTCATTTACAGCCCCCATCAAATGAATTCATCCACAATACAGTAACATACATTGTCAAGTAAAAGCTGATACGTGTACTATTATATTTTGAATCTTCAACTATCCAATCATGGATCAAAAAGTAAAATTTCACAACATTTTTCTTTCCACAAAATTTTGAAAGTTAAAAAACGCTTTGTCATTACTATTATATTTTGTAACCTTTTTCGCTTGATATCTTCAGTTGCATATTATACATTCAGTAGTAGAAATGACTGCTAACGAATGAAATAGTACTATTAAGGTCATTTTTCAGATTTTCAGAGTCGATTCATTTGCAAAGACACAGAAGCATGTTGGAACCGATGGATAGGAGATAAACAATGAGACAAACGATTACAATGAAACAGACAATGTCAATATTGGTCATTATTTGCATCAGTAGTTTGCTTTTTTCTACACCATATCGTGCTCAGGCACAGACAACAGCTTCTCCGGAAATAACTCCAACCTTGTTTCAAGACATAACCTGGTACGAAAACAAAGCGATATTTGCTTCAAGTACCCATGCCTGTTCTGGATATAATCACTGGATACTTGCAGAAGAAGTAAACAATGCATGGCAAATGATTCATGCAGAAAGAATTCCAAGTTTCTTCTCAGATAAAGATTCCATACATGATCAATTTGAAACCCTTCGCCCTACCCGCCTTCGTGTTTATCAAGATACTCTCTACGTTTTAGCCACCAATGAATATCATGACATATCCGGCATAAGTGGAAATACAGCTCGTGTTTATTGCTACGACCTACAAACTCTTTCCTATACCCATGAGATCTGCTTTCCTATCGACTACAGAATCCATGATTTTGTAATCACTGATACTGATAAAATGATAGTTTTAACTGATTCTGCTATATGCAGTTACCAAAACAACATCCTGCAGATACTTCAATCATTGGATGCACGGTACCATGAGCTGCAATGGATGGATACAGCTTCTTTGTGTATAGGTAGCTTTTCCTACAATCAAGATCCTCAAACCGATCTTCTGCAATTTGATATAGAAACGCAAGAGCTTACTACCTTATACACCGGGCAATTGCCCATTCATGACATTGCTGTTACAAACGATCAAACTATATATGCCATTGCTCAAAATCCTGAAACCCACCTTTACCAGTTGTACCAGTACCGAGATCATGTTTTTTCATTGTTTGATCCAGTGCAGCGTCTTTCCTACCATTCGCAAGTCCTTCTTGATCAAGATCATCAAACTCCCATTACAATCAATGCTTTTACATGGTCTAATCCCATTTTATACAAAAAGCAAAACAACGGTATTGTTCGTCAGCCCGTAGAGTTTTCTACTTCTCAAGGCTCACCACTGCAATACCCAGGATGCCTGCATGCGTCATCAAATCAAACTTCTGTATTGGTCAACAAAGGCATCTGCATCTATGAAGATGCAAACCCACAACCTTTTTCATCAAAATGGGAAGATACATCTCTTCAAATCCCCTATGAAACATGCAATGATATTATTAAGCTATCAGTACAAACCTACCTGGTTTTGGACACTGACGAATTCTGCATTGTTCACAAAGACAGCTATACCTTCTCGGAATCCTGGAAGAATAGTTATTCTTTTTGCGATCTGATTCCTTACCAACAAGAATACTACATAAAAGGTATTGACAGGATAAATGATAATAAATCGGTACTACTAAAAATCAATCTACAAAATTGTTCTCTTCATGCAACACCCGTATCAAACCTCCCCATTGGACCCATAGCTATTTCCAATGAAATCATATTTATCTATCACAATGAAACAATTATCAAGGGTACAATTGAAGAGAATTCTTTTGTTCAGCAAGAAGTATTGCCTGCTCCTGCTGTATATTGGGATGCATTTGCCTGCGACACTCTCTTCTTCAATCCCCAAAACAATACTTTTACTCTTATTGAAGTAGAAAATAAAAGATTACGAGCAACGTATTTACAATATAATGATAAAAACGAAGCTTTTCCTGTCGGTCTAATCTATTACCACTATATCGCATCACCCACTCGAGGGTACACTGGCATCGACTCCTTATCCTTCCTCAATGGTCATGTCACTTTTCTCACCAAAGAAGGCTATGGAAGGATGGTACAATTTTAAAGGATTTGCAAAAAACCATCACTACTATTTTAGATAGCTCCTCCAATCGATAAATCTACTTTATTGAAAAACATCAAACAATGAGTCTTCTTTTTTAGAAATTCTCTTTGGTACTGATTTGTGCAAGAACAAGGAATAGTTTTTTCACATTTCTCGCATCTACTGTAAATCTTTCTTATGTTTATAAAAACACTCCCGAAAATTGAAAAATACAGCCAATATTGTAGAGTAATAGAATGGTTGTGAATAGAAAACAAAATAAAAAGTTGCATTCGAAAAATCAACAAACTGTCACGCTTTTTTTCCCAATTCACAACACCGTAACTACCAAAATACAATCAAAACCATTTTTAAATGCTAAAAGAAAAGGATTAAAATCGATTTCAATATGATACACAATTCTGGTAACAACAGAGGTTATGAAGATATTGCTTCCCAAAAGAGTGTTCCTTCAAACGATCCATTAAAAATGGCTAAAAGATGCTTTATGTCAATACATTTTATCCGGTACAGGCAGCACTATATAATACAAACTGAGGTGTAAATCTTGATAAGTATTCTAGTTGTTGAACGTTGAAGAATAGCAACATGAAAGACAAAGACTTGTTACAATTCAAAGACTGGTTAGACAAAATCGAAAATAAAATAGGCAGAGAAGAGTGGACTACGGCTTATGGCCGTAAAAACGAAAAAGAAGAGACTATATCAATATTCTGTAGTTTAATCCCTAAAAAAAAAGTTAACGAATCATTAGTTGGCGTAAACTGGGAATTATACCAAGGTAACGGTAGACCCGGATTTATTGAGTTTCATAATGGTAGTAAAGTTCGTCGAAAGTACTATAGACACTCAAATTTAAATGGGTGTGAACCCTTAATCTATGAAAGATCCTTTGGCGGAGAAAAATATAAATCCTATCTTGAAATCTCCGAAGAATTTAGGCTGTATTTTGATTTGTACGAAGATAAAGTTAACAAAAAGTTTATTAAGGTTTTTGATGACGGGGAAGAAGAAGATGTGATTTATCACAAAGAACAAGAAATCCAGATTAAAACAAAATACCTTTTAGAGTTTATTACAGCAAAACGAATGGTATTAGCGATCTACTTTGATATTATGAGGTTTTCAGAAAAAAACATGGTTGATCTTGCTATGGACATAAAAGATGAAGTTATACAAAGCGAAAGCTACATTTACCATATCGGATCGAGTAATATCAATTTCTTTGTTAACAAGGATCTTTTATCCCAATTCTTTATATATGGAAAAAAAATAGTTAAGGGTCACAGTAGTATTAGGTGTTTGGATCTTTTTAAAGAAGATAGGCGATATGCTGAATTCATTATTGGGCTAGATGATAACTTAAAAGAAAAGCGCTTTACTTGCGATAATGGTAAACTGAATAAAACTGGAACACCATCATTTCTGACTTTAATTTACTTTAAGAAAGACGTACTCTCAAAATATTATAACCTACCGGAGAAGTATACCATCGGGGATGGTTTTCTATCATTAAAAGGATTCTGGACATTAAAAATTGACAATAATCATCCCAACTTTATCATAGTATTCCTCAAAGACCTTGCTGATTTGCCTTATAAGGAACAACTACATTGGTCGAATTTTAATGTCTTTTCAGAAGAAGGGATTAGTCATACAAACTGGTCAAGAAATTTTATGGTTGAATGGACTAATCCCGAAGCTGCTGATTTGGCTTTCAGGCAGAAATATGCAGTGTTTAATAAAAAATGGTTTGAAGAATTTGGGTGGTATTTCTTCTTACCACTTGACCAAAAAGATAACTACCACCTAGATTCACTTCACATCCCTTTAACTAACGATCAAAAAGAGTTTGATGAACAAATCACTTCTCTAGTAAAAGTTTTTATTGACTCAATGAATGAAAAAGAGATTGCAAAAGGTTTAACTCTAAAACAAGAGGCAAAAGGAATTGATAAACTTGAGTCTTTTCTCGAAAACCAAGGGTTGCATTTTGAAGGTATGATTCCATTCTTCAGAGCTTTACAAAACTTGCGATCTACAGGTGCTGCTCATAGAAAAGGCTCTCACTACAAAAAAAACCTAGCTATTTTCAATCCAAATAAAAAGGATCTTCCAAAGGTTTTTAAAGACATTCTTGCAAACTGCATTAAGACCATTAACTCATTTTCTTCAGTTTTTCTAAAAGACAAGCACCCATGATACATCGACCACAAAAAAAACGAAAAACTTCAGGTTTTTCCAACAAAGACCTATTAGTATACGGAAAGGTAAATCTACTATATTCTTTACTACAAATACTGTTTAAAGATTTATCCGGCATCAGATAAAAGAGCAAAAGGAGATAAGTTGTGACAACATCTAACGCTAATGTTAACGAAAAGGCGAATCTGATATGGGCAATAGCGGATAAACTAACGGGTACGTATAAACCCCATGAATATGGAGAAGTGATTCTCCCTCTCACAGTCATCCGTCGCTTTGACTGCATTCTAGAAGAAACAAAAGATGCAGTTTTGGAGAAAAATAAAAACCTGAATATTGAGGTTAAGGATCCCATCCTTTGCAAAGCTTCCGGTCATTCGTTTTATAACATCAGCCCTTTTACATTCAAACGACTGTTAGATGATCCGGATAATATTGAGGCTAATTTTCGAAGCTACTTGCAAGGTTTTTCAGAGAATGTCCGAAATATCATTGAGCGGTTTAAGTTTGATAATCAGATCAACACAATGGTAGAGAAAAACCTTCTCTATATTGTTCTTAAAGAGTTTACCGATCCCAAGGCAGATTTACACCCAGATAAAATCAGTAATATTGAGATGGGATACATTTTTGAAGAGATCATTCGACGTTTCTCTGAAGCTCATAACGAGGATGCAGGACAACATTATACCCCACGGGAAGTGATTGAGCTCATGACCAATATCCTCTTTGTGGGAGAGAGTGATTTACTCACGGGCAAAGCAATCCTCAAGACTATCTATGATCCAGCCTGTGGGACTGGTGGAATGCTCACTGTAGCGGAGGAGCATTTACGAGCTCAAAATAGCAATGCCCAGCTTATATGCTTTGGACAGGAAATAAATGCCCAGACTTATGCGATCTGCAAATCCGATATTCTGATTAAGGGATCAGATGCAAGGTATATCAAAGAAGGGAATACCCTTTCAAATGACCTCTTTCAGAACGATAAATTTGACTACATTATGTCCAATCCGCCCTTTGGCAGAGAGTGGAAAAATGAAAAACCAGCTGTAGAAAAAGAACAAAAACTAGGATATGCTGGACGATTTGGTCCTGGGGTTCCTTCCATTAGTGATTCTCAGATGCTCTTCATGCTAACCGCTCTCTCAAAGATGAAAGAACCAAAAGAGGGTGGGAGCCTTATTGCCATTATCCAGAATGGTTCTCCATTGTTTACTGGCGATGCGGGATCAGGACCTTCTGAAATCAGGCGGTATATTCTAGAAAATGACTTACTGGAAGCCATTATTGCCCTTCCTAACGATTTATTTTACAACACACCAATTACAACTTACATTTGGGTACTAAGCAACAAGAAGCCAAATCACCGCAAAAGCAAAGTCCAGCTCATCAATGCTAATGGAATGTATGAAAAACGAAGAAAATCTCTGGGTGACAAGCGGAATGATATTCCACAACACTATATCGATGAAATCACTCGTATTTATGGTGACTTCAAAGAAAGCGACGTAAGTAAAATTTTTCATAATAAGGAATTTGGGTATTCCAAGATTATAGTGGAGAGACCATTACTGGATAAAAAAAAAGGTAATCCAGTCTTGAAAAACGGGAAAAAACAACCTGACACAACCTTACGGGATAAGGAAAATGTTCCACTAACCGAAGATATTGAAAGCTACTTCAAAAGAGAAGTGCTTCCTTTTGCGCCTGATGCATGGATTGACCATAACAAAACCAAGATAGGCTACGAAATCCCTTTTACCCGTTATTTTTATAAATACACCCCACCCCAGCCAGCAGATGAAATCATGAAAGAAATTCAGGAAATTGAAAAAGAACTAGATGGAGCATTGAGAAAGGTATTTGAGTCATGAGCAGGGCAATGAAACCCAGTGGTATTGAATGGATTGGGGAAATACCTGAGGGATGGAGTATTAAGCCGTTGTTTGTATTGTTTAAAGAGCGTAAACATAAAAATAAAAACAATATTGAAGTTAACTTGCTATCTTTGAGTTATGGAAGAATTATTCGAAAAAATGCATCAACTAATATGGGTTTACTTCCAGTATCCTTTGAGGGATATAACATTGTTGAGAAAGATGATGTTGTTTTTCGTTTAACAGATTTACAGAATGATCATGTTAGCTTACGTTCAGGATTAGTTAAAGAAAGAGGGATGATCACTTCTGCATATATTACTATAACAAGTAATTTTAAGATCGATTCAAGTTATTATCATTACGTATTCAGGGGATATGATGTATGCAAAGTATTTTACAATATGGGTGGTGGTGTTAGACAAAGCTTAAATTATAGTGAATTTAAGAAACTACTTCTCTTGTTTCCCCCCCTTCCGGAACAACAAGCCATTGCGGATTATCTCGATGAGAAGTGTGTGTTGATCGATAGCACGATCGAAAAGCAAAAAACAGCGATTGAAAAGCTGAAGCTGTATAAGCAATCGGTCATCACCGAAGCAGTCACCAAAGGTCTCGACCCCACTGTACCCATGAAACCCAGTGGAATTGAATGGATTGGAGACATTCCAGAACACTGGAAAGTCAAGAAATTAAAAACTCATGTTGAACTAATTAGTAAAAAACAGGACAACCATTCCCAGAAATATATTGGATTGGAAAACATTGAGAGTTGGACAGGAAAGTATGTTAGGACTGAACAAGATAGGAATGAAGGTGCATCAAGTATGTTTAATAGTGGTGATGTTTTGTTTGGTAAACTAAGACCATATTTAGCAAAATGCTATATCCCGGATTTTGATGGGGTTTGCTCATCTGAATTTTTGGTCCTTAGATGTATAGTAATCAGCAATGTATTTTTACATTACGTATTGCTATCTCATTGGTTTATCAATATTGTTGACTCATCAACATATGGGACTAAAATGCCTAGAGCAAGTTGGAATTTTATAGGAGAAATGCAGATTTCAACACCCCCCCTCCCCGAACAACAAGCCATTGCGGATTATCTCGATCAGAAATGTGCTCAAATTGACCAAACGATCGAGCTCAAACAAAAACTCATTGAAAAGCTATCCGACTATAAGAAATCCCTCATCTATGAATGTGTAACTGGAAAAAGGGAGGTAAAAACAGCATGAATAAAGCTGATTTCAACCATAAGGAAGTAAAACTGGAAGAAGCAATCGAGTATTTCCTCACCCAAGAGGGTGGGTATCAAAAAGGAGACTCAAGTAGCTACAACAAGGAACTAGCCCTTGATACAAAAACCCTCTTATCTTTTGTTCAAACCACCCACCCAAAGGAATGGGAACGATACAGAACGATTTATGGTACCTTATCTGATAAGGCATTTATTGGTCGTTTCTGCAAAGAAGTGCGCCAACTTGGGCTCATTCGTATCCTTAGGCAGGGGATTACCGATCGAGGAATCAAATTTCGTGTTGCTTTTTTCCGACCGGAAACAGACTTAAATGAGCAAACTCAGCAGCTGTATGAAAAAAATATTCTCACTTGCACACGGCAGCTACATTATACGACTCGTAACAACAATTCTCTTGATATGGTCTTGCTTCTCAATGGCATTCCTATCATCACCCTTGAATTAAAAGATCAATTTTCTGGTCAAGATGTGAATAATGCGATTAAACAATATAAGGATGATCGAAGCCCGTCGGAACCGATTTTTGAGTTTCCTAATCGTGCATTAGTTCATTTTGCAGTAGATTTGAGTGAAGTATACATGAGCACTCACCTTGAAGGAGCCAATACCTATTTCCTCCCTTTCAACCAAGGACGAGGGGGAGCAGGAAACATAGGGGGAGCTGGCAATCCACCTAGGTATAATAACTTTACTATTGCTTATCTGTGGGAATATGTCCTCTACAAAGACCGCTTGATGGAAATTCTGCAGAAGTTTGTCCACCTTGAAAAGAAAATCATAACTGATAAAACAGGGAAAAAGACGGAAACGAAAAGTATTATTTTCCCCCGATATCATCAGTTAGATGTTGTTCGGAAGATTCTTAACAATGTCAAAGAGCATGGACCAGGCAGAAATTATCTCATCCAGCACAGTGCGGGAAGTGGCAAATCCAATTCCATCGCCTGGTTAGCTCATCGACTATCTGGCCTTCACAACCACGAAAATGAAAAGATCTTTACATCAATCATTGTCGTTACTGACCGAAAAGTTCTGGACAATCAACTCCAGAATACGATCTCTCAGTTTGATCACAAGTTGGGAGTCGTTGAGAAAATTGACAAAGACTCAGCCCAACTTAAAGATGCTATAAATGCTGGAAAAGCGATCATTATTACAACCCTTCAGAAGTTTCCTGTGATCTATAAAGAAATTATGGGAGGTAACCATAATTTCGCCATCATTGTGGATGAAGCACATTCTTCCCAAACAGGAGAATCTGCCAAGAAACTGAAAAAAGCCCTAGCAGATACTAAAGATATTCTTGAAGAATATGCCCGGTTGGAAAACTTGGAGGAATTAGAACGAAAAGATGAAGAAGATAAACTTCTCGATGAGCTTGCAGTCCATGGCCAGCATAAAAATCTTTCTTTCTTTGCATTTACTGCTACTCCCAAAGATAAAACACTCCAAATGTTTGGTGATAAACAAGCAGATGGAAAATACAGAGCATTTCATATCTATTCCATGCAACAAGCTATTGAGGAAGGATTTATCCTAGATGTTCTGAAAAACTATATTACCTACAGCCATTATTTTGAAATCATAAAAAAAATCTCGGACGATCCAGAATTAGATAGTAGCCGGGGAGCAACTGCTATTCGTCGATTTGAATCCTTGCACCCCCACAACTTAGCCCAAAAAACCGTGATTATGGTGGAACATTTTTTAGGTATTACTCAAAATAAAATTGGTGGAAATGCTAAAGCAATGATTGTCACTTCTTCTAGACTTCATGCAGTTCGGTATTTACATGAATTCAGAAGATATCTGAAAGAGCAAAAATACGACGACTTAGAAGTTTTAGTCGCTTTCTCTGGGGTGGTCAATGATGATGGAATAGAATACACTGAAGAAAAATTGAATCGAACAAAAGATGGAAAAACAATTAAAGAAAAACAACTACCAGAATATTTTCGTTCTGATGAATTTCATATGTTAATTGTGGCCGAAAAATACCAGACAGGATACGATGAGCCCCTTCTTCACACTATGTTTGTAGATAAAAAACTATCTGGTGTTAAAGCCGTACAGACACTATCTCGATTAAACCGAATCATGCCAGGTAAAGAAGACACTTTTGTTCTCGATTTTGTCAATACTGCAGATGAGATTAAAGAATCGTTTGAACCGTATTATCAAGCAACAATACTCTCGCAAGAAACCAACCCTAATATTATTTACGACTTGAAAAATCAATTGGAAGAATACCATTTGTGGCAAGAATCCGAAATTGAGCTTTTTGCAGGAGTGTATTACAAAGCGGGGAACCAGGAAATGCCAGATCTAGGGAAACTAACCTCTGCTTTACAACCTGCCCTTGACCGATATGCTTCTAAAGAACCAAAAGAGCAAGAATTGATTAAATCAGGGCTTTCTCGATTTGTTAGGGCATATGCTTTTATTACACAAGTTTGTCGAATGTTTGATAAGGATATGCAGAAGTTCAGCATCTTTGCTAAGTTTCTTCTCAAACTCATTCCGAAAGGTGTAGCAGAAAAGATTGTGATTGACGACAAGGTAGTGCTAGAACGATACAGGATTGAGAAGGATTTTGATGGTCCTATTATGCTAAAGGATGGGCCAGAGCTGCAACCACCAGAAGGATATCTCGGAAGTAAGAATAAAAAGAAAGAGCCCCTATCGATCATTATCCACAAAATCAACGAACGATTTGGTACAAACTTTACAGAAATGGACAAAGTTCTCCAGCAATTAACCCAGGACTTTGCAGCAGATCAACGTTTGGTTGATTTGGCAAAAAATAACCCCCAGGCTACTTTTGAGCGAATTTTCGAGCAACAATTTAAGGAAATAGCAGCACAACGCTATGAGAAGAACGAAGAATTTTTTGTTCGCATGTTCAAAGACGAATCTTTCATGAGAGAAGTCATCCGCCTGTTGTTACCAGAAGTGTATAGGAATCTGAGAAAAAAGAAGTGAACTGTTCCAAAAAAGTAGATATATACTAAGAAAAGCACATACTTGATTTGGTATAATCTGTTTAGACAGGTTAGGGGGTTTTAATGCGAAACTTTGTGGTGGTATTGGTAGGCTTTTTGATGGTAGTTAGTTGTATATCTTGTACCCAAAAACAAGGGGCTGATGAAATGTTGGAGAATTCGACCATAGAGAAAATCCTTCAAAAAAAAGATAGGACATACATTATGGATGTTCTGATTCAATCCGATCAATCGATGATTTTGCTTGGAATTACGGACTCACCCAATTTGCCTTCAAATTCGGATAGACCCCAGGTGGAATCTCAACAGAATGAAGTATATGGATTTCTATGTTCCATGTCGGCTGATATGCACATCCAGTGGCTGCACTATCTCTCACCTGAACTCCCTGGAAGAGGATTGTCATTAATCCAAGATCACGAATTCAATATCTATGTTGTACACACGCAAAAACTACAATCGCAGGAAGAAAACAATTCCTTTGGTTTGTTTGTTTCCAAGTATGCTTACGATGGTACATTCTTGCAAAGCAACCAGATTTCCAATTACGCCGTGCAAGATTGTGAATCATTTGTATTTGATCCAACAATGGAGAGATTGTATGGTATTTTTTCTCCCGAAAACTTCCGCACGATTGGTTCTTTTGGTTTTAATGAGTTAGCTGCTGAAAACCTACCCACAGAAACAGAAAATGATTACCTGGTTTGCTTGTCTTACGACGGAGATATGCTATGGCACCAAAAAATAGTAACTGCTGTTTCCTATCCAACACGGATGAATATTCAATGTAGTTTTGATCGTTTACGAGTCTATGTTGTCATTCAAGAGGAAGATCCTAATGAAGCACATCAAGCAACACTTGGGATCATGGATGCTTCCATCCAGTCACCCAAGGGAGATGTTCTTTGTTTTTCATCCGATGGAGAAGCCGTATGGACTGCTCTCACAAAACCTTCTTTTGGTGACTATGTACATTCCATTACGGAAGACGCAAATGGTACATTGTATTGTTTGCACACAAAAAAGAAAATGGTAGAAACGGAATCATACATTCCCTTGTGCATCACTACTATTGATAAGCAAGGTCAGATGAAAGAAACAAACCTTACGCAACCTGTATTGCTGTCGTCCGTTTCCTATTATCCGGCGATGCAGCTTGTATTTAATTCCACTACCGATTGTATCAATATTATACGGGAACCTAATCTCTCTCCTCTTTCTCCATCAATACCACAAACCCTTTTTGTTGGGGAATTTTCCAAGGATTTCCAATCGTTTGTATGGTTAAAAGAATATTTTGCAATAAAACCTGCGGTAAAAACCAGTATTCAAGTATTGACCTGCGACCGAGTGAAGGTTGATTCTTCTGGGAATCTTCTTATTGCTGGGCGTATTGGCTTTGAAATGACCGAAACTGATGTAGTAGTGGAGAGTGCTACACCGAAGGAACTCAAGATTTTTCCTACAATGTTTGAAAACATGCCAGAATCACGATATTTAACCTGGGACAAGGATCCCTCTTTCTTGCTTCGTGTGTCGAAAAGTGGAGAACCCATTGAATTCACTTTTATTGGAGGAAATGGATGATGGAGTGCATTCTATACTTCAACGAAAAATCTCAAGAAGCAGCAAACTGTAGGGGATGGTCAATTCGAAGATTAAAGATGGTCATAGATTGAACGGATCTTTTTTCAACAATCATTGCAATAGCGGATGGAACCAATTCTCTAAAAACATCTGAATGATAAAGATTAACAAGAGGTGAACTTTTATGAAGCGACTACTTTTTTATTGCGTAGTATTGGTAATAACGTTTTCACAATTTGGTTGCAATCGTCTATCAGAAGATATTAATGGAAATTGCCTTTACATGCAATATCTGGTTCAATCACAAAACCATGATGCATTGTTAGTTAATATTGCTTATACAGAAAAAGCAGAAATCGGTTATGTGGAACAATACTATCGGCTAGACCTTCAAAATTATAATACTGAAACCATCAGCTATTTAAAGGGAAGGCAGCTCAATCTATTGAAAAGTAAATACGAAGCATTTGACATCGACAATTTCATTGCCACAAATGCTCCCGATAATGATCCACGTGAAACTGAAATCGGCTTATTCCACAGCTCATACGTTCCATTGATTAAAGACTCCTCAGCAGGTGTAATGTATGACTCTGTTCAAGACGATAGATGCGTTTATTGTTTTGATAAAGATGGCATGATTAGTGACTCTGTGCACATTATGAACAAAGATGGTACAAATCAAACAACTATTCCCCTCCCAGAGAACACAGACATTACTTTGTCTCCAGACGGTAAGTATGTACTATGTGCTAACACAAACGGAAAGAATGGGAAAAATGGTATCATTGCATTTAACAAGCAAACGTATATAGCTTTATCAGAGAGATTGAATCTTGGAGTTCGTTCTGGGCTATACAATCCACTTATGGAGGAATTCATTGTCCCATTACGCAATGATACAAAAGGTGACTCTTTGTACCGGGTGAATGCAGATGGGGAAGTTAAAGTATTCAATGTAGAAAAGTAAACGATACGCTTAACTTCTTAGGAACAGTCCATCTTATTCAGCTATACCGTGGGCTTCGTAGACATCTTGAATGAAAATGATGCCATGGCCTGGTTTGTTGAGCTCCAGTTCATCTCGTATTGTACAGGCAATAGATTGTGCCTGGTCTTCTGTTGTGATGATCATTACAATTTCTTTTTCTGGTTCAATGTCCATGTTAAATACTTTGGTGGTTTCGAGGGTTCCTGAACCTCTTGCATTGAGTATAGTTCCGCCTTTGGAGCCTGCTTGCTTGGCTATGTTGATGACATCTTCTGCTCTTCCTTTGTTAACTATGGTGATGAGAAGTTTATGCATAGTTTCTCCTTGTGTTTTTTCCTTTGTAAGATTTTCACATTTGTAACATCTGGATCCTAGAATATTGCATGTTCGGATCGCAAAAATGATACCATGATTTGGTTTGTCAAAAGAAAATTTCCTGTTTAAAGAATCAATGACAATTCTAGCTGTATTTTCATCGGTACCCAGTAGAACAATTTCTTTTCTTTCGTCACATATGGAAAGGAAATTTAATACAAGACTACATACTGTTCCTCGTCCTAGTATTACGGTTCCACCGGGAATTCCTAGTTTTTTTGCTTTCTGTAACACATTGCTTCCTTTTCCATAAGGAACGATGACATATATTAATTCAAAAATAGATCCTTGATCAAGTGTATTCATCTCAAGCTACCTCTCCATTTGTTCGAGATTTGACTCTGAAGATGACACCTAGTATTTGCAATGTAATAATAGGAATCATAGCAACCATTGCAATCATACCAAAACCATCAACCAGAAGATTTGATCCCTCAAATGCATTGGCTGCACCTTGAATAAAGGCTAGAATAAATGTAACGGTAATGGGTCCGGTAGCCACTCCGCCAGCATCAAAGGCAATACCAACAAATAATTTCGGGGTAAAAAACATGAGGACTAAACATATTATGTATCCAGGCATCAAGTAGTGCCATAACTGAATTTGCGGAATAAACACTCGCAGGACCGATAACATCACAGCAAAACCAACTCCAATCGCTAAAAATATCAGCACGGCTTTACGCTTTACATAACCACTGGTTACATCTTCGATTTGATGTGTCAATACATAGACAGCAGGTTCAGCCATGATCGTTACAAAACCAAGAACAAAACCAATAAAGATAATGATCGATTTATGTGGAAGCTGTGCTAAGGTTTTTCCAATTGTGGCTCCAACTTCCATAAATCCTGCATTTACACCAACTAGAAAAAGCAAGAGTCCAACAAAAGCAAAAACAAATCCGGTAAACAATTTACGGAACTCTGATTTACGTAAACGAAAAGAAGTTGTTTGTATAAATAACAAAATACCGATGAGGGGTACAATAGCAATGACACTTTCTTTTACATATTCAGGAAGAATAGAGGTAAAAGCCCCTAGAACTGTTTCAGATTGTAAGGTTTTGGAAGCAAGGGATCCTGTAAAACTGCTGGTATCTTTGAACAGTCCCAAAATCATAACTGACATGACTGCCCCTACGGATGCTATAGCTACTAGTCCAAAACTATCTTTTTCAGAAGCTTTGCTGTCCTTCTTTAACATTGAAATACCTACAGACAGGGATAGGATAAATGGAACCGCGAGTATGCCTGTTGTGGAACCAGAAGCATCAAGCGAAATCGCAAGTAATTCTGGTGAAGAAAAGAAGGCAAGCCCAAAAAGAAGAAGATAAAGAACGAATAAAACTTTGTACAAAGGAATGTTGTACAAAACTCGGAGAAACCCAAATGCCAAGAGAGTAGACAAACCAATCGAAACGACCATCAAAATACTGTAGCTTGATATTTGTCCTGCAGTCACTTTGTCTACTTGCTTCGCAAATACGAGTAAATCGGGTTCTGCAATAGAAACAAAAAAACCAAGGATGAGTACGCTTATCAGTGCAATCCACACAACATTCTTTTTTGCTAGAGAAGACCCTATGATACTACCGAGTGGACCAATACCAATTTCCACACCAAACAAAAATATGGTGAGACCAAGCATTACTAATACAGTACCTAGAAGGAAAGAGACAAGGGCAAACGAAGGGATGGGGGTGATGGTAAAAGAAAGAACAAGAACCAATACTATGATTGGCAAAACGGAAAAAATCACTTCTTTGAATTTCGATAGCACCGTATTCAAACTTGTGTTGTCCTTTCGCGTTCGGTTTTACTTGCAAAATCTATGCAGATAACCCTATTATAGCAAACTACCCACCTGGTAGACAACAAAGGTAAGAATATAGGCAACCACGGTTAATCCAAAAAATTGGATAAGTGCCCATTTCCAGGAATTACTTTCCCTGCGAGTTACTGCGCATGTAGCAACGCAAGGTGCACTAATTAAACAAAACAACATGATGCAAAAAGCAACAAGGGGTGTATATTGGTCTCTTAATTTATCTCGTAAAGGCACCTGATTGTCTTCTGTTTCTCGCACGGCATTTACAATACCTAGCTGTGCAACAAACATTTCTTTTGCAGCTAAAGCTCCAATGAGAGCAGTGCCAATTTTCCAATCAAATCCGATAGGTTTGAGAGCTGGTTCTAGAGATCGTCCCATACGACCTGCATATGTGAAGGATAATTCTTCTTCCTGCATTTCTTGGGCAATCTCTTGTAGCTTTTCTTTTTTTTGAACATCTGGCATAGTAGAATTCTGAATGGTTTGAATTTCAGTTTGAAAGTCTTTAGAATACATTTGGATTTTTGGAAATGAGGCTAGTCCCCACAATAGTACGGATAGTATCAATATAATACTTCCTGCTTTTTTTAGGTATTCCTTAGATTGGTTCCACATTTCAAGGAGCAAATTTTTAACAGTTGGCATCCGATATTCGGGAAGTTCAATAAGAAAAGGCACAGAATCCCCTTTAAATATAGTTTTCCGAAGAATTTTGGCAGCCACCATAGCTACCAAAATTCCGATAATATACATAAGCCAAAGCATGGGACCATGCAAACGAGAAGGGAAAAAAGCAGGAATCAAAAGTGCATATATAGTAAGTCTTGCTCCGCAGCTCATGAGCGGAAGAACCATCATGGTGGTCATTCGCTCTTGTTTAGACTCAAGAGTACGAGTAGCCATAATAGCAGGTACTGAACATCCAAATCCAAGAAGCATAGGCACAATGCTTTTTCCATGTAGATTTATCTTGTTCATAAACCCGTCCATGAGAAATGCTACCCTGGACATGTAACCTGTACCTTCCAAGAAAGCAATGGCTAGAAATAGTAGAAGAATATTGGGCAAAAAGACAATTACTCCGCCTACGCCTCCAATAATTCCTTCTACCAAAAGAGAACGAAGTATTGGATAAATATTAGATGGCCAGTATTGGACAATCAGGGAGCTGATCCAAGAAAAAAACAGTTCAATCCACTCCATTAAAGGAGCTCCAACTACAAACACAAGCGTAAAGACTACATACATGAGTCCTAAAAAAATAAGGACTCCCCAAAGGGGGTGAGTTAATACTTCATCCATTTTCTCTGTAAAGCGGGAATCTTGTGCGTTGGAGTATACAACAGCTTTGTGTAACCACTTTTGTATGGTAGCATATCTTGCTTGCGTAGAAATATTTCGGGTTATTGTGTAGGCTAATGTGGTTTTTTTTTTCTTTGTAAATGACAGTGTTTGACACATCTGTAAAATTTTTTCTTTCAGTTGAGAGATTCCTTGGTTTTTGTGTCCAATTGTTTTTATTATTTCAACATTCATAGCCTTAGATAAAAGATTTTGATCAATTCGATAGCCTTTTTTCTCCGCTGTATCGGTCATATTTAAAACCACAAGAATAGGGATTCCTTTTTCCATTAGTTGAGAGGTAAGAAAAAGATTACGCTCAATCGAAGAGGAGTCAACAACACTGATAATAAGATCAGGAGATTCGTTTTCAATGACACTACGAGCTACTTCTTCTTCCGGTGAATGCGCTTGCAAATCATACATACCAGGGAGATCAATAATTCGGATATTGGTATTATGGAGTCGCAGTTGCCCTTCTTTTTTTTCGACGGTAACTCCTGGATAATTACCAATGTGTTGGTGGGCACCTGTTAAAGCATTAAAAAGTGTAGTTTTCCCGCAATTTGGGTTTCCTGCTAAGACAACAGTATAGGTTTCGGTGGAAGTGGTTGTTTTCACTGTAGTTATTGCTCTTCCTCTACTTCTATAGTGTCATACAGTCCTGCATCCATGGCAAATTTGCTATCTCCCGCCTGAATCATCATAGCTCCTCGTCTTCCGTGTCTGCGAAGAATGGCTATTCGTTTACCACACAGTATGCCCATGCAGGATAATCGTCGTATGTATGCTTCATCTCCATGGATACAACTTATTTTCATCATTTTTCTACATTCAGCATCGGATAATTTACATCTCCCTTTGCGGGGACTACAGTGGTTACAAAGTTGTCTTCCTCTGTGTCTCATACGGATCTCTCTTTTTTAAAATCGCGAACAAAACCTACCAGTTTTTCTGTTATATCGGCGCCAATAGCGTGCTCTATTTTGCATGCAGCAAGGTTGGCTTGTTCCAATTCTACATGTAGAACGTGTACAAAAAAATCTCGGAGAACGGTGTGTCTTTGCAGGATTTCAATAGCCTTTTCCTGCCCCAAAAGGGTTAACTTAATTGGTCTGTATGGCTGATATTCGATTAGATTCCGTTTTTTTAGGTTTTTTAATGCTGCTGTAACAGACGATTTTCTAACAGAAAGATATGTACTGATGGTAGAGGCGTGAACATATTCAGAATCTCCAGCTAAAATTGCAATTGCCTCAATATAATCTTCAAGACTTGAGCTCAACATAAATATCTCTCCATAGTATGTTTTGCTTACTATGTTAGTTACCTCTAACTTTTTGTCAACCATAAAAAGAACAAAAGTTAGGTCTAACTAACTAATAGTGATATGGAAAGATTCTATTTGTTCACTAACAAGTCTAGGGGAGGTTATTATCCAAAACGGCCGGTAATATAGTCCATAGTTTGCTGATATTTAGGCTTAATAAAAATTTGTTTGGTTTCCCCATATTCTATACATTCCCCCATTAAAAGAAATGCAGTATAATCGGATGCTCTAGCGGCTTGTTGCATATTATGAGTAACAATGATAATCGTGTATTCTTTTTTCAGCTCTTGCATGGTGTTTTCAATTTTTGCAGTAGCAATAGGATCTAGGGCTGAACAAGGTTCGTCCATTAGAATAACCTTTGGTTCAATAGCCAGTGTTCGAGCCAAACACAAACGCTGCTGTTGTCCACCCGAGAGCGATAAACCAGATTTCCGCAGATCATCTTTCACTTCGTCCCATAAAGCAGCTTTACGTAGACTTCTTTCTACGATAGCATCCAATACTTTTTTCTTTCTTTCTCCAGCAATTCTGGGTCCATAGGCAACGTTATCATATATGCTTCGTGGTAAAGGATTTGGCTGCTGAAAGACCATCCCTATGGTTTTGCGGATTTCTACTGGATCGGTTTCTTTTGCATAAATATCTACATTTTCATATATTGCTTTTCCTTCAATGCGAACACTGGCTATGGTATCGTTCATACGATTGAAACACCGCAGATAGGTTGATTTTCCACATCCGGAAGGTCCCATAATTGCAGTAATGCTTTTTTCTTCAAAGGAAAGTGATACATTACTCAAAGCTTGTTTTTTACCATACCACAAAGATAGGTTTTCTGAGTAAAGGGTTGGTTCCATATATTATGCTCCCTGTTTTAGGAATCGACGTGTATACATAGTGCTCAATACACGTATTAAAGTATTCATAAAGACAATGACGATAAGGAGTATTACAGCAATTCCCATCGCTTGGGCAATAAGGTCATGCCTTGTCATTGAACCCGTGCATGGAGCTTCTGTTGCTAAATAAAACAAATGTAGTGCAAGTGTTCTCGCACCATCGAATGGTGTTGTGGGTACAAAAGGACTAAATCCGGCAGTAGCAAGAAGAGGAGCAGTTTCAGCGACAACTCTGCCCATACAAAGAATGATACCCGTAATAATACCAGGCAGTGCAGAAGGAAGAACAACCAACCAGGTTGTTTCCCATTTGGTTGCACCTAATCCTAAGGATGCTTCTCTCCATGATTTGGGAACACTCCTAAGAGCTTCTTCCGTTGCTGTCACCATAAATGGAAGAGAAAGACATGCCATTGTTAAAGCTCCTGCTAGAATACTTGCATGCCCCACAAGAGTAACAAATAATGCTACACCAAATAATCCAAAAATGATGGAAGGAATACCCGCAAGACTATTAAGCGCATAGCGTATAAAATGAGTAAATCCATTTTCTGGAGAATATTCAGAAAGATATATCGCAGCACCAACTCCTAATGGAATGACAAATAGCAAGGTCATTACTATCAAATATATTGTACCTACAATGGGGGCTAGTAATCCTCCCTTAGTGGTTGGTCCAAAAACAAAAGACAAACTCAAAGAACTCCAGCCGTGCATAATTGTATAAATGATCAAAAAGACTAAAGCTCCCATCACTATAAAAGTAAGAAAGGATAAAACTATCCATGCAATCTTTTGAGAAGTTTTTGGATGAATCATGAGGAAACACCTCTTTTCCCTAGGGAAAAGCTAATACTGTTGAAGATAAAGACAAAGAACAAAAGTATAATCCCGCATCCAAACAATGCATGAATATGTGTACTTCCAAGAGCAGCCTCCTCGATTTGACCGACAATATTACTAGTCAAGGTTCGAGAAGGATCAAGTAGACTTTTTGGGATACTGAAAGAATTCCCAATAACCATATAAATGGCCATTGCTTCCCCTATGGCTCTTCCCACGCCAAGTATGATTGCGCTAATAATGCCAGATTTTGCAGCTGGTAAAATGACGTGCCAAATAGTTTGCCATTTTGTTGCGCCTAAGGCAAGTGAGGCTTCTTTGTATTTTTTTGGAACAGCACGTAAGGTATCTTCGCTTACAGAAACGATAGTGGGAATTGTCATTAAGACAAGAACCACAATCGCTGCCAGCAGACTATATCCTGGGGGGCTAAATCGGTAGCGAATTAGAGGAACCAAAAAAACCATCCCAATCAATCCATACACTACAGAAGGAATTCCTACGAGGAGATCAATACAAGGTCGGACAATTTCCCGTAGAAAATTAGGGGCAACATGGGTCATAAAAACTGCAATGGCAATGCTCAAAGGAGCAGCAATTAATACACTACCTACGGTGACATATATTGATCCAATAATTAAAGGTAAAGCACCATATGTATTATTGGCTAAACTCCACTCTTTTCCAAATAAAAATTTCCAAAGTCCATTTTCGATAAAAGCAAGAAAGCCATTACTGAAAATAAAATATACAATTCCCACTAAAATAAGAAGAGAAGTCAGCGCTGTGCCCAGCAAGATAAATTTCATGGATTGTTCGATTGTTTTTTTCTGCACGTTTTACCTCTTCAATCATAAAGCCCAGAGCTATTGGGGGGCAGACCTTACTCTGGGCTTTATGCAACGGTTTACTGCACTAATAAACTAAAGGCACAAATCCGTTGTCGGCTACGATTTTTTGACCTTCTTCACCGCGACAAAAATTCAAAAAAGCGTTAACAGCATCACTTGGGACCGATTGGGTAATGAAAAACAAACGTCGAACGATAGGATAGGTTCCATTTTGACAGGTTTCAATGGTACATTCCATATCATTTACCAACAGAGGTTTTACACCGTTTATATAACCCAAGGAAACATAGCCAATACCACTGACGTCTTCTTGAATGCCAATTTGAACTTCACCGTTGGATTTTTTGGCTAAAGCATTGGGAGAAACTGAGAGTTTCTTAAGGACAACAGAGTCAAAACAGTCACGGGTACCTGACCCTTCTTCTCTGCCATAGACAGTAATCTGAAGATCGCTACCACCAACTTCTGACCAATTTACAATCTCACCCGTATAAATCTTTGTAACCTGCGCCATAGTTAATCCTTGAATGGGATTGTTTTCGTTTACAATAACAGCTACGCCATCTCGAGCTACAGGAATGGGAATCAAATCATTTTCTGTAATTTTTATTTCACGTGAAGCAGCTCCGATATCAACAGTACCTGCAGCAGCTTGTTTTACACCAGCACTCGAACCACCGCCTGTATAGGTGATTTCAAGATTGGGGTGTTTCTCCATAAAAGCCAAAGCCCATTTCTCTGCTAAGGGCAAAACACTGGTAGATCCAGCTTCACGAATGACACCAGAAAAGGAAACTTCTTGAGTAGTTGTTTCATTTACAGAACCATTTGTATCGGATGATTGATTTCCACATCCTACGGTTGTTATACTAATTCCTGCAATAAGGGTTAGGACAGCGAGTATGGATAATACTTTATTCCATTTTACAAACATACATTTTCCTCCTAAGAGAGTATTAAAATTCGTACGATGTAAGATGTAACATGGAAGTGTTAAGAAATGATTAAGATCGTTTTAAGCTTAGATAAAATTCTTAGCGGTCAGATAAAAAAAATCTCTGTTGGCCACCTAGAATCAGTTCGAAACAAAAGCGGTATATCAGTTTCCTATATATACGAGTTGAATTTTTACCTGTGTAGTATTGTCAGCTGCGTCAATAGACCGTATACGCATAAGCTCGTCGTCTCTCTCCATTGTATATGTAACTGTGAAAGTGCCATTTTCGTCAATGGGTACTTCTTCTGAACCAATTTTCAGCCTAACGCCTGGTTCCGTTTTCCCTTTGAATTGAAAAGTTTTTATGGATGTTTCGAAAACGCTGGGAAGGTCTACCTTTAGAAATGGAGGAATGGAGTCCTTTAAAATGATGCTCTGGAAATAAGCTTGTCTTCCATCTTTCGCTGTGGCATTAATTTCAATAGGATTCTCTCCTTCTTTGAGCCTCAGACGTTCATAAAAATAACCATCGGCATATGATATACTGACCAATCCGTTAATTGAAAGGGTAGTAAACGGTTCTGTCTCTCCTTCAAGAGTAAATTCTTTTTCCTTTGTTATCAACCCCTCAGGTGGAAGATTAGTTTGAATGGTTAAAGGCTGGGGTACGATCACGTGGATTTCAACATCAATTGTTTTTTCCCCTTTGTTTGTTGAAACAAGAACTTGTCCGGATGATACACCATTAGGGAGCTTAGATGTATCCATCGTGAGATAGAATGTTTGTATATTCTGTGTAATTTTCTGAGGAATAACTTGCATCCAGGATTCTGCACCAGCTACATTGCCATCTAACACATCTGTACCAGTCCAAACAACTTGGAATTGTCTTTGAACTACCTCACCCTGCTTTATTTCTCCAACAATGATAGAAGATGGTTCTACGAAAAGAATAGGAGTTGCATTCTCAGAAAAACAATATAACACATTGCCTGACACAAAGACTTCTTCGCCTGTTACTACGGGCATTCTTCCGAATGAACCGGTAGCATATCGGAATTTTACAGATCCATCTGATTTATCAATGCAAAGAAAATCACCCTCATAAAGAATCGTATATAAATGATTCTTCGAGGCCATGAGTTCTGTGAAATAGGAAAAGCGATCATCGAATCGTTTTTCCCACCAGAATTTTTCCAGGTTGTAGTTAATGCAATACAAGCGGCCAGTAAAAGAACATAAATAAATAGCATCTTTTGCTAGCGTAGGAGCAAATCGACCAAAATTTTCCTCTGCGAATCTCATACTTTTTTCAAGTTTCCCTGTCTGTAAGTGGATTTTCTGTAACCAACTCTCATTGGTTAGTCCCCCTCTTCCCCTACCCATCATCATAGGGTTCTCAGTGATATACATATAGTCATCTTTAATACTTGGGGTACCCAGAAAACCATCTTCTCCTAAGGGTTTTACTGTCCATATTTGACGCTGCGTTTCTAGATCAAAAGCATAAATATGAGGAAAAACAATCGTGCGGGTCGCTTGGTCATATCGAATCGCAGCACCCATGATAATAGAGCCACTTTTCGTCAAGTAATCTCCCCAAAAAGCAAAATCTTCGATGGAAAGAGTTTGGGAGATCTCTCCCGATTCGGTAATCTGATGAATATCCCCACCCATGGTTTTACTAAATGTGCTATTCATTTTCCCAGTGGAAATATAAACACTTTCACCATCCGCTAAAGGAGGGCTAATGACTAAGACTTGTTCAATTCGTTTTGACCAAAGCTCTTCTCCTGTTTGTAAATCTACTGCATACAGCAGGCAAGAATCATCCTCTATTCCGCGACGACTAAAGATTGGACCATAGGTCACATACATGTGTGTGGGACTAATATCAATGCCTACTACATATCGTTTTTCTTCTAAAGGATACTTCCATAAAACAGAAGCATCTTTTTTAGAAATTGCATGGACATACCCACTGTGATCCGCAAAATAAAGAACATCACCAAAAGTTTGAATATCAGTGATATAGTCACCATAGAATGGATAACGCCAAAGCATGGAAATACCGTGACTGGTATCTTGATGAATATACCCAGTATGCTGATTATTTCCTTTGAAACCATGGAAATAAAAGGGGGTTTCTTCTGGTGGAGAATCCTCATCGTCAGATTGTGTTTCGAGTTTATTATTTTCATATTGGAACATATTGGTATTCGTAATTTGTTCTTCCAATACTCCCGAAATTGATAGATCTGAGGACTTACCCGGTTGGTAATAGGGTGGAAGAGTAATATTGGTAAAATTGGGACACCCTAATAGCAGAGCTTGGTAGCTTTGAAGATGGAAATCTTCATTAGCATGAACACTTTGCATTTCCATGGGAGAAAAAACAACGATAAAGGTAAATGCTGCAAGAATTACTCGAATCCAAATAGTATGGAAAACGTTTTTCATCGTTCCACCACCGATAAGAATGCTTCTGCCTCAAAATACGTTCCTTTCATTGCATATACTCTCACTTTTTCTTTCTGAGGAGATGGAGTGATCTGAAAAGTAGCGATTCCATCCTGGTTTGTTAATGTTGTATAGGAAAAACCCTCCCCAGACACCGATACCGTTACTCCTTCAACGGGAGCATTGGTACCTTTTTCACAAAGTTTTACTGTTAAATGATTCTCAATATTTTGAATTAAATCTCTTTGATAGGGAAACTCTAGCCGGAGTGCTTTTAAAATATCAAAGTCAACGTGTAAATCCACAACATACTTTAAAGGACCTACAAAAGTACTTGGATCCAATAAATGCAAATTGTTTTCGCTAGAATACAACAGAGAAGCAGTTGCCTCTCCAATTCCTGTAGGAGTATAAGAAAGAGTGGCTCTTCTGTTATATCGGTCAACACTTTCCAATCCAGCATATATAGAGCTTTCGTGTTGATTTCCTTGAAGATGCACCCATCCCCCATCAATCGGGAAATCTCGGCTGTCTGAAGGCTGCAAATACACATGAAGAGAATTTGTCGTTCCATAGACCAAATCGTAATTTTTGGAACTGAGTAAATCTCGACGAATTGGCAATTGCGTCTCTGAATCACGTATTAAAGTTACAGGAGGACGAATCGCAATATTTCTTTGTGGAAATGCATCCCAATCCAATTTAAAAATGCCATCTGCTAAAGAACGTCCGTTAATCGAATCCCAATTTTTTCGATAGCGTCCATATATCGTATTTGGACTATCGGAAAAGGTTGGTGGTTTTCCAACAACATCGCTAAAAATAGTAGAGTCGGAAAAATCGTTACAATTCACTAAAACGCCAATATCGCATACGTCTTCAGCATAGATGAAAAACCACACTTCTCCATTGTGGTCGATGTGAAAAGAATCCTCTGTAGTTAACGTACCGTCATTGTTGAAATCGGGAAACATGTAGACTTCATCATGCGAATTTCTATAGATACATCCAAATCCCCATCCATCCTCTACAATCATTGTAGGATTTGGTTCAATCAACCCTGTTTTTGAGTATACCCCTGAATCATACATTGTATTGGTAGTATTGTAATATACAGATTCTTCTGTTTTGATATAGTCATTCCCATCAAATCCTGCCATTTGGAAAGTAGTAGATGGATCTACCGTAATGTTCTCTAAATCTTCCAAAATACTCATATGTAAAAAGTATCCATCTGGTACATAGTCAAATTTCTCGTGTATATCGAAACTGGCTGGTTTTGTTGTATATGGAGTCATACGTCCAGAATAGGACATGGTTTCAGCAGATTGCTCGTTTCGGAATGGATTTTTTCGATTCACTCCTTTGATTAATACTCCTTGTGGGGTATACGCTTGAACTGCTAATAAATAGACCTTGTTCACTCCTGCCGTCATCAAGAAATCGGGATCGCGAACATCCATAGCACCACGGATATTCCCTTGCCGATCTAAAACAAGTGGCATAATCGTGTACTCAACAGTGGGAGGAGCAACTGTAATAAAAGTATGTCCCATATGAAGATGATCGGGTGAATACACTACTACTTCAAAAGCACCTTCATCGTTCGCACAGAAGTTCAGAAACTTATACTTCCCTTCATAGCTTTGTTTAAAATCTATTTGAATGGGGGCAAAGGGATTGTTTGGTTTGGAATACATCTTCGTGTTACAAGCATCAATGTTGTCTTGATTGTGTAAATCTGTCCGGGTCCAATAGTATTGCGGTAAAGGCTCCTTTGGAGTATCAACAAACAAGTGTTGCCATGCATCTCTTTCGTCCACATCGCTTCTACCACTAGAGTCCATTACACCAAAAGAAAAATTCATGAAGTCTCCGGAAGAATCTTGTACTTGTATGGTAAGAGGATTGCCTGGATCTACTAGTTCTGCAATGCAACCGGCAGTTAGAGGAGATGGATAAGTAGAAATA
>CAZOYI010000279.1:0-9931 GCA_964583965.1 uncultured Caldisericota bacterium | reverse complement strand
TATAGGACAATATTCGAAGAATTCGAAGTGCAGCATAGATTGCATCATCAAATCCAAAATATTCATCTTTTAAAAAGATATGGCCAGACATTTCTCCAGCACAAATGGCATTCGTTGCTTTCATTTTGGCTTTAATCAAGGAATGACCTGTTTTGTATACAATCGGATTGCCTCCATGCTTCAAAATATCGTCTACAAGGAGCTGTGAGCATTTGACTTCGCAGATAATAGTAGAACCTGGGTGCTTTTTGAGGATTTCACGACTAAGTAAAACCATCACCATATCTCCCCATATTGGATTACCTTGTTCATCAATAAGACCGACTCTATCTCCGTCTCCATCGAGTCCAATGCCAGCATCAAGCCCTTGGGCAACTACGGTTTCAGACAAGTCTTTACAATTTTCTAGTTTTACTGGGTCTGGAAAATGGTTCGGAAATGTAGGATCGGAATCGCAATACAAAGGAACAACTTCTATTCCAGCTTTTTCAAATATGGTTTGAGCAAAGAGAGAAGCGGTACCATTTCCACAATCCAATGCTATACGTAGCTTACGAGGACCAAGCGTGATTTTTTGAAGAAGATAATTCATATAGGAAGGGAAAATATCTTTTTTTTCATACCATCCTGGATCCGTATCTGGTTGAATATGAAGTGTATGCTCATTTTGCTGGATCCATGTATAAATACTAAGGATATCTTCACCAAAAATAGTACTATCGTCATAATAAACCTTAAAACCGTTATATTCACCTGAATTATGACTTGCTGTGATCATTACACCAGCCCCTAATGAAAGAATACGAGCTGCGTAATAAAACATTGGTGTAACAACACAACCAAGATCAATAATATGAAAACCCATTTGAATCAAAATTTTAACCATCTGGTTCTTGATTGGCTCAGAAGAAAGTCTATTGTCATAACCCACTAAGATGGTTTTTTCATTTCGAGAAGAGAAAAAATGAGAAAAACCCATCGCTAGCTCTCGAATATCATCATTGGTTAAGTCTGTTTCCACAATCCCACGGATATCATATTGACGGAAAATTTCTTTTTTCATACGATCACCTATTTGCTAGAGAATGGTACTATTGTAAATATTCTTTATGGATATGAAAGTTACGGAAAATGTTATACTATTTGTATCATTTTCCATTTTTCCGAGGAGAGAACATGTGAAAAATGCTTCTAAACAATCAAAAAGACCTTCCGATTCTTCTGTGGTGGAAGATTTAAACCTCGATCAATACAAATCTTCCGATTGGTTTCTTAAAATTGCTTTGATTGTTGCTGTAACTTTATTGGTAACAACTTGTATTGTAGGTGTTATGGCTCATAATCAGCAGAATCCTGATCATGAATGGAGATCTTATGTTTTTCCAATGCATCAACTGCAATTGCATACCGGTGGATAGTTTTTTTATTTTTAAAAATCATTATTAGAAGCCAATCTCCACACATTCATGAATTAGGTTTTTTGACTTATTAAAAAAAAGAGTTTTCATGGAAAAAAACCCCCGAGGATTTCCTCGGGGGTTTTTTTATTGTTTAGGTGGGATAAATTGAATAATGGTTTATGGAGCAGGGTAGGTTAAAGTTATTGTCTGGGTTTCTCCATCCCAACCTACAGCAAAGCCTAAATTTTCAGCAACATATCGAAGTGGTAGGAATGTTCTTCCAGAGACAATCATGGGAGTGACATTGGGATTTTCATCAATTTGAGCCTCATTTCCGTTGATACGAGCCATAGGTTTGTCAATCCAAAGCTCCATCAGAATGTCATCTTTTTGAATGGTGACTTTTCGTTCGGTTGCATCCCAAGTAATTTCTCCATCAATGGCCTCTACAACAGGACGGATCGGGAGTACTGTGCGTCCTTCGTGAACAAAAGGAGCAGCATCTAGTAAGAATGGTTCTTCGTTCAAAAGATATGTTGTGCGTCCAATGATGAATTCAATCACAGTTCTGAGTTTGCGTTCAATGACGACTTCTAACTCAGATGTGTTGTCTGCAAGATCAGTGGCTTTGATAACAAATGTATTGATCCCAACCTCAAGAGAAGCTTTGTATTCGAAAGAACCTTTATCGTCTAAAGTAATTTCTTTGTCGTTAATAGTGACAATAGCGTCAACTTCCGTTTTGCCTTTGATCGTGTAAGATTCCTCGTAGATAACTTCAGGTACTTCTTCTAGGAGTGTTATTTCAGGAGGTATTGTATCGCCTTTTTTGATCGTGAATTTGAAGGAAGATGATCCCTTGAAGGTAATTTCTTTATCACGTTCATCAAGTAAACGAATGCGATCAAATTTGATTTCTGCCTCGCCAGGCTGTGTGGCTTTGAAATTCATTTGGACAAGAGTGCCAGATCCTTGAATTGGCTGATCTTTTACTTGCACATCAAAAATAAGAAGATTATCGATTTGATCTGGATCAGATAATTGCGCGTTAGCAAGAAATTTTCCAACAGTGATCGAGTTGAACTCAACATGTTTATCAGGAAGTAAAATGCCAAACTCGATTTTATGGACATATTCAAGCTTGTCTCCCTCAATACTTACGGTGAATTCTTCGTTTTCTATAACCTCTTGTGGTCCAGTCATGGTAAATTCTGCTTCTGATTCTTTGACAGAGCCATCATCGGGGGGAACAGCAGTTTCATCTTCTAATACAATAACAACACTATGTAAACAATCTGTTACATAGAGTTTTCCTTCGTAATCCATCGTAATAAAGGTTAAACCAGGCCATTGAAGATCGGATGTCCAAATAAGTTCTCCATCGGGAGTGAATTTTTGTATTCGACCGCCACCAGTCTCAGCAACATAGACATTGCCGGCTCCATCTACACATGTGCCTTGGGGTGCATTCAATTGTCCAGGATCTGATCCTGTTTCACCCCACTCTGTGATGGTGTCTCCATCAATATCCATGACTACAACTTTATCGCTACCTGTTAATGCGACATACATATCACCATTAGAATTACAAGAAACTCCAACTGGCCATTCTCCATTAATGGGGAAAGCATCAATTTCAAAAGCATATTCATCGATCATTTCAGAAATGTCAATTACAGAAAGAGTTGCAGAACGAGAACTGATAACGATCAGTTCACCATTTTCGTTCACACAAAGACCCTGGGGATAGCTGAATCCTTCGTCGATCATTGCCCAAGGTTCGTAATCTTCGTCAAATACATGAATAATTCCTGCTTGTGTATCCGATACATATACATATCCATCTTGGTCAAAACATATATCTGTGGGGGAGAAAAACTCTCCAATATCAGGATTTCTACTTCTAGCAGGTTTTCCAAAATGCTCAATATCGATTCCGTCTTGATCAAAAACGACAATATTGCCAAAGTTACTATTCCCAACTAATATATTGCCATTCATGTCAACACGAACACCTTGGGGATTGGATAAAATACCTTCCGGAGTATTTTGAGAATATAATAATCCCAAAGTAAAGATTGGAAGATCGTTTACAGAGCTCATGTAAGCATCAACATAAGTATTTTTGGAATCAAATACGATTAATCGTGAAAGAGCTCCTTCAAGTACATATACATTTCCGTTTTTTATACAAGCAGAGGTGGGAAGCAAAATGTTATCATCTTGAATTGTACTGCTACTGGGGGGTTTAGCAACTAAATCGACATAGGTTAGCTTATCTTTTGGATTTTCAGGGATACGGAATCTTTTCACATGAGTGCTTTGTCCGTTAATTTGACTAATGATAAGCAGATCATCTTCAACAGATATACCAGTGATTAATCCACCAACATTTTCTTCATTTGTTCCGATGTCAATACAATCTGAAAGATGATTTCCCTTTGAATCTAGTGTTACAATTTTACAAATGCCAGTAATCGATGAGGCAGACACATATACATTCCCATTGGAATCAATCTCAATTTGAGAGGGACCGTAAAAATTTTCAGGAGATGGTGTTAATCCTTCATAGTTTGAAAAAACACCAATGTAGTTACCGGTTGCATCAAACTTTAAAAGACCCTTTTCAAAATCACTGACAACAAAAGAACCATCGGGTAAAAATGCTAAATCGGTTGGGTTTATCATATTGTCGTCTTCAATGGTTTTGATAAAAGTTCCATCTTCTTTAGTAACAGTAATTCTTCCCAAATAGGAGTCGGTCAGATAAAGGTTACCGTTGGAGCATACATTGATTGAGGTTAAGTACATGTACTCACCATCTTCTTTGCCTACAGTACCAAAATGGTACAAAGGTTCTAGGCTTTTGCTAAAGACTTCAATCTGTGATTCTCCACTATCGACTACAAAAATATTCTCATCTTCCGAAATGTACAAGCCCATTTGATAGACAGGATGGAAATAAGAACCATCTTGAGTTGCCATTCGGAATGTTCCAACTTTATCAGTTAAACCAATGACTTGGGATATAGTCAAAGGATTTTCTGATTCAGAAGCTTTCGTTGGAAAGGTATTAAAACTAAAAATGGTTGCAAACAAAAACAAAACTGAAAATAGCGAAATAATTCTTTTCATAGACCCTCCTTAGGTGCCAGTATAATAACGAGCAAAGATTGTTAAGTCTTCAATGTTTACATAATAGTCGGAATTTAGGTCGTATATTGGGTTCCATTTCTCTTTATTTTTCCAGTTAGTATGGTAGTGATCTTGCAATAGAAGGAAATCTTGATCATCGATCTGACCATCTTCATTGAAGTCGCCCAACGTTGTATCATCTTTTTCAATTAAAAAAGATGGGAATAAAAAGAGAGTTTTGCGTTTAAGACCTTCAGAATCCTTGAATTCAAAGCTAACAATTTCAACATCTAATGTATCGGTTGCTCTTTTAGCTTCAAATTCAATTTGAGCGATGATTGCATTGCCATTGCCATCCCACTGAGGATTTCTATAGCCTCGAATGAAAAATGTACCTCGGTCAAATTCATAGTCCCTTTCCGTCAACCGAGATGGATCGACGAAACTACCAATATGTAATTCACCATGATCAAGTTTGGATCGAGAGAATTTGAGCTCTAGTTCGAATTCTTGAATATCAAAAGGTTCTCTAAAACCTAAATTAACAACAAATTTGTCGCCAATGTTCAATTTTTTTGGACATGCAATAAGAAAAGTAGGAGGTTTTGGTACAGAAGATCCAGCAATCTTTAATGTTGATTCGGATGATATCGTTTCGTAAATGGTTTCAGGACCTGGAGTATAGCGAGTACCTTGAATGGAAGCAGTTAAGTAAAAATCACCATCGGGTAGGAATTCATTACCTTCTAAACTTTTACCGTCCCACTCAAAAACATATTCGCCCAACGGAAGATATTCAAAAGTTCTAACGTTGCCCCAATCTACCCCAGTTTGATCATAAGCATGAAAGCTTAAGCAATCAGCAATGTTGTTGTATTGTTTACCATCATAAGGACTATTCATATCGATTTCAAAAATACTACCTGCATTTAAATTAAAATGGACATACCCCGATTCATCCTGTTCAATATTCAAAGAATCTTTTGAGAAATAAAACTCAGAAATGCTGGGAGGTACATCTCGGAGAGTGTCTTTCCAAACAATCAAGGGTAAGTGATGCTGAGATGTAGAACTACCTACAGAAGAAGCATTCTGAATGTCAATCCAGAAAGCACCTTCGTACTTGTTTTTGATAAAAGCATCTTGATTTTCTTGAATAGTGAGTTGGATTTTTGTAGTTTCACCAGCTTTAATTGTTATCTTTTCACTGGATAGATTCAGAGAAACGGGTTTTTCTGGCATGGGTAAATCTTCCAAATCAAGTTGCATTAAAATGCAATCAAAGATTTCAGCCGATAAAGATAACGTTACATCTTGATCAATGATATTTTTAATCGAAATGGTAATAGGTTGATTAAATTGCTCATTATTGCGCATGATGTAGGGAGGACTGATTTCGATAGGACTTGTAATGGCATTTTGAACATTTACTTGGCCAGCTCCTTGTAGGAAATAGGAGATATATTGTCCATTCACGAAGTTTTTCAATAGATCGGATGAGTGCATAAAAATATTCTTAATGTTTTGAGGTTTCCAATTGGGGTGTGCTTGTTTTGTTAGTGCAACACATCCTGCAACAAATGGGGTGGACATGGATGTACCATCGCAATCTGTGCTTAAACCGCCAAATGGATCAGGATTTTCCTCGTCAAACGGATCGGGAAAAATTGGGTTTTCTCCATCGTCATCTTTATAATTATTATTAATAGAAGCAGAGTTGATTTGTTTTCCCGGTGCACAAATTTCTGGTTTTAGAATATTCTCATCTGCAGAATAGCTTGGTCCGGTGGACGAGAAATCGGAAAACGTGATATCAGAAAGTATGGGAAATGAAATCTGATATGACTTGCTTAGATATTTCTGAATGAGAGAAGCTTTCACTCCAGATATGAAAATGCATGGAATAAATTCATAATCTTCTGGTCTTTCGCCTTCGCGGGTGTTTACTAATACTAAAGTCACACCAAATGGTTCTGGATCGTAGTTGTAGATGATACAACCAATGGCACCAGCTGCTTTCGCATTTAAATTTTTCAATTGGAAAGAAAGACCATTGTCTTTTGGACCCCTAGAAATAAATGCAATATTTCCTTTCACAGAAGAGGGAAACTCGTCTTCTCTACCAAACCCACAATCAATCAGTTTTTTATTCTTGTAGAAGTTTGGTTCAGTGGGGAATGAAGGAGAATAACGAGCTCGGTAAGCGTTCGTAGGGATTTCTACACCATCTCCAGTAGTAATAACAAAAGATTGGTGGAGTCTATCATCAGATGCAGACACCTGAAGTGCAAAATCAAAGATGCCAGGTGCATCGATGGGCCAAGGATTCTTTTTGTGGCGTGTACCAGCATTACCAGCAGCAGCAACCACCATTGTTCCAGCTTTATTTGCATTTAAGAGAGCATCGTAATATGGATTGCCGGAGGCATCAGAACCACCATCGGTGGGATGACCCAATGACAGATTGATGACGTCACATTTATCTTTCACAGATTGTTCAGCAGCTTTAATAATGTTGGCGGGATTAGCTCCGCCACCTTCTCTAGAAAAAACTTTATATACATAAAGATCGCTTTCTGGAGCTACGCCTATTTTAGTGTCAATCACAGGATTCTTCCCGGATGATATACCGGCAACATGAGTACCATGTGCAGGAGCTTTGCCCCAGAAACCGGCATCTATACAATCATTAGTTCCATCAACAAAATCATAACCTTTTTTAACTCTAGAGTTTGGACCCACTCCATTTGGGTAGAAGTCAGGATGATTGTATGAAATACCAGTGTCAATAATTCCAACACGGATGTTCTTACCTGTCAGTGAATTGTAAAAAGCATCGTTTTGTTGCCACACTTCTTGTGCATGAATTGATTGGGTACCAATCCATCTCTCTAAATTATCTTCGAAGTCGAAGGTATGAATCCTTTTAATATTAAAATTATCTAGAAGAAATCGAATATTATATCCAGCTGTTCGAATAGCTATACCGTTGTATACGTATTGGTAAGTATGGACAAGTTCAACAGGAATTTGGTTTTGGATATTTTGAAACAAATCAAGTTGCTTCTTTTCCAAAGTGTTTCCATAGGATGTATCAAATACAAAAGAATCATTCTCTGTGTAAAAAGTAGATTGGAGGTGTACTTGATTTTTTTCAGAATAAGGGACTACGGGCTCATCTTTTAACTGTAAAATAAGGAGTTGGATTTGAGAGGAATATTTTACTTCCTGGAAATAGGATGGATCAATTTTCGAAGTGGAAGCTTTTGCAGACTGAATTGAGTAGGGAATCAGTCCGAAAAGCAAGCTACATACAATAAGAAAAGTACAAAAACGTTTCAACATACAGATATATCCTCCTGCAAGTTAAATACCTGTCGAACCAAAACCACCCTGACCCCGTTCAGAGTCCGAAAGAGCGGAATTTGTCTCCACTAGGTTAACTTTTTCATATGGTAAAATTAATAACTGAGCAATTCTAGATTGCTTAGGTAACACTACTATATTATACCCATGATTGATAAGAATTACACAAATTTCTCCACGATAACCGCTATCAATTACACCCCAGGTGTTTAGAACCGTAATTCCATTTTTATATGCAAGACCTGATCGGGGAGCTACTGCGCCAAGATAACCGGTTGGGATTTCGAGTTGAAAACCACATCCCAATTTTTTCCACTCCCCTGGTGAAAGAACAACCTCTTCACAGGAATACAGGTCCATACCTGCGTCAGTTGGATGGGAATATGAGGGTATTATGGCTTCAGGATGAAGCTTAAAACACTTAATGTTTTTCAACTATTGTAACTGCCTTTTCTATAATTTCTAGTGCTACATTCATTTCCTCCTTTTTAATTACTAGGGGTGGTATAAACCGTATTGAGCTCGATCCACAGTCGATTGTAATCATTCCTAATTGTAACATTTCATGGCAAATTTGATCTCGCGATTCGGGATCTATCTCTTTCGTTTTTGGATCTTTTACTATTTCAATAGCCTGCATAAGACCAATACCTCTTACATCACCAATCATGGAGTGTCTTTTTTGAATATCCAATAAACCTTCATGCATAACATTTCCAATTTGTTTTGCGTTTTCTAATAGGTTTTCATCTTCTATGACGTCCATGGTTGCATATGAAGATTCACAGCAAACAGGATTTCCTCCGAAAGTATTAGAATGACATCCTGGACGAGGATAATTCAACTTTTCATCCGCGATCATACAGCCAATTGGGAGACCTGAACCCATACCTTTTGCACAGGTGATGATATCGGGTACAACATTCCAATTTTCGCAAGCAAAGAACTTGCCTGTACGACCAAAACCAGCTTGGATTTCATCACTAACATACAAAATCCCATATTTTTCACACATTTCTTTGATCATGGGGAGAAATTCTTTGGGTGGGACGATGTATCCACCTTCTCCCTGTATGGGCTCAACAAAAAAAGCTGCGACATCGTACGGGGAAAGAACCTTTTTAAAATAGTAATTCTCAATTTGCTTGACACATTCCATATTACAAGAAGGATACGTAAGGTTATATGGGCAACGATAGCAATATGCATACGGGACATGTTCTACACCGGGCATCGTAGGCTGAAAACCTTCTTTATGTACAGCTCTTGATGCTGTTAATGACAATGCGCCCATTGTTCTTCCGTGAAAAGCACCAATAAAAGCTAAAAATTGCGGTCGTTTTGAATAATATCGTGATAATTTTATAGCTGCTTCTACGGATTCTGTACCTGAGTTTGTAAAAAACACTCTTTTTTTGCTGGGTCCAGGGGCTTTCTTAGCTAGTCTTTCCATTAACCTGGATTGTGATTTGTAGTAGTAATCAGTTCCTGCAAAATGAATCAGTTGTTCTGTTTGATTTTTAATCGCTTCTACTACATGGGGGTGGCAATGCCCCGTATTGCAAACCCCAACTCCAGATGTAAAATCATAAAAAATATTGCCATCTTCGTCTTCTAAAACAATTCCTCTACCTTTTTTAATTGCAATGGGGAAAACCTTTGTTGCGGTAATCCCGTAATTATTGTCCAATTCGACAATCGAACGAGATTTTTCACCAGGAATTGAAGTTGTAACGTTAGGTCTAATAAAATCACTCATAGCATCCTCCTGCTGATCAAGTAACATAAAAAATACAATACAAGTAAATGTATGTGGTAAAAAAGTTAATACTATTATATGAAAATAAAATTAGAAAAGTAACAAAGGGATTTTCAGAGAAAAAAATGATTTCCTTACATATTTTTGTTTTCAAAAATTATACATAGTGGGCTTTCCCACCCTTTTTCATTTTTTTTCCATTTTTTATTCATTTCATTCTTGACAACACGTTCCATTTTCCCATAATTAATTCTTGCTGTCTGAACCTTGA
>CAZOYI010000278.1:0-2662 GCA_964583965.1 uncultured Caldisericota bacterium | reverse complement strand
CTCCACTTGAAATGTACAAAATGTCATTATTCATCTGAATCATGTAAGAATAATCAAAATGAATTCCCTGAGGAAACATATGGTACCAATTGACTGACCCATCCTTTTCATTAAGGCTTAACAGATAATAGTAGTCAAAATGTTTGTACCTGCCTTCCTCATCTTTTTCCATTGATGACACATAAACATCTACGATGCAAAATACCTGCTGATTCCAGTATTTAATCCCTCCCTTAATAGATAGACTGGATAATTCTCCTTTTGCTTGAAGGATTTCTTGTGGAACATTCTGTTTCAGGTTAAAAGTCCATGCTTCTTTACCTGTAGCAATATCAATGGCTATCAAGTAATTCATATCTTGCCCTATAGCTTTATCAGTTACATTTGTCCCAGTAAAAACAAAATTTTCAGACGCATCAATAGAATGAAATAAAATGTATTCATTGGGATATATCCATTGAGTTGTATTGGTCTTTATGTCAAAAGCAATTACAGTGTTGTAAATTTTATTGTCCTGATTTTCAGGCCAAATATTATATCCCTCACCTACAATCCTATGATTCAGCAAATAATACACTATGCTTTCTTTTTGGGTAATAGGGATTGAGTATGGATAACGTTCCGAATAATCCACAGGTAGCTTCTGATGCCAAATTTTTTCTGTATGTGGAAAATCAGGTATCTCATGAAAAGGAATTTGCTTTTTTACCTCTTCGTATGAGGAAGAACGATTTAAAACATTGCTACATTTTACATCTTCTTGAGTGGCGTCGATTACAGCAGCTGGTGTTACAGAATCAACTGATTCTTTTTGCTCATACCTTGCCGTACAACCTATAGATGTGGTAACTAGAAGAATTAAAACCAATGACAAAATAACAATATTAGTATTTAGCATCATTATTTATCCTTTACCAAAACATTTTTGGATACTATATAGTTATTTGATACATACAACCATTGTTGCAAATAAAAATAAGTTTACCATCAAATATAATAGGTCCATTTTTAATATAGACAGAAGGAGCTGATAGTTCTTCTGAATTAAAAACACGATTTCCTTCATTAATTGAAGTTGGAAACTTCCATTTCCAGAGAAACTCATGCGATACTATATCAAATGCAACCAGGTATGATGCCCCTCTATTCCAATCTTGTGGGCCAAGAGCAAAATAAACTTTGTTTTCCTGTTGCACAATTCCATGAATAGAATAAGGAGGCAAATCTATTAAATGCATTTTCCAAGAAACGTTTTTTGAATCAGCATCTAAACCAATCACAAAATGATCAGTAAACACAACAATTTGTTTTGAATATCCAACTATGGTTTTTAATGTGGTTGGCATATCTAATCCAAGTTCGTTTGCATTTTTACTCCATTGCAAAGAAGCATCTTGCAAAATCATCCCACCTACCAAAGTTTGTTCATTCCTGGAAACAAAGTTGATTTCAGTATTTTTCGATATTGTTTTACTTTTTGATTCTTCTGGAAAAGAAATATCGGTTAATGCTATATCTCCAAGAGAAGTAAACATCTGTGTTGGAAAATGAAATCGAAGCAATGAACCTCTTCCATTAGATGAAGGTTCTTCATTTGATAAGTACAGATCATCTCCTATGATTTGTAATAAAACAATATTGTTACTTTTTATATCTTTCGGTAATGTTGTGCACATTGAAGTTTCCCCTGTTGCATCAACAAATCCTATTAAATATTGCTCTTCAAAATATGTTTCACTGTCCCAATAAGAAATTGAAATCAACGTAAAACACTCATTATACTTTGTTTCTATTCCACTGATTAGATTAATAAAGGCTTCTTGGCTTTGTTTAATTTCATTTTTCTTCTCTTCTGAAAGAACTTCGTCTGGAATAAAATCAATTAGTGGTTTTTGCCATAACACTTTATTGGTTGATTTGCTTATGGCTAAGACTGTATCGAATACCTTTGCTTTTTCATTTGATGAAACTAAACCATTTGAAGATGATTCAATTGGCAAAGAAACAACATACAGATTCTCTGTTTGATGAATTGTTTGAGACGAGGGATGTGACCGATAATGAAAAGCACCTTGTATTTTAATTTCTTGAATTTGAGACGCTTGATTAAAACCAGTTATATCATTTATTGAAACAGAAATTAAATTGGTTTGCTGTTTTTCATGCTGATTTTCTATTTCAACTGCAGGAATATTTTGAACAGTCTTTGTAGTCTTTGTACAGCCAACTGCATATAACATGGTGAAAACAACACAACCTGCTATTATTTTTTTTCTAAATTCTTTCTCCATTTTAATTCTTTGAATTTTCTTCTTGGTCATTTTACATGTTCTCCTTTTATGGCAATAGTGGTTGATCGTGTACTTTGTCTTTCGATTCATCTTTTTTCAATCTCTTTCTTGAAATACCTCTGTAAACCAATTCATCGAGAATCATTACTCCGTATTCTTTATATCCACCATACCTAATTACCGCTTGTCTCCAATGTGCTATAGATGGAGCATAACGAGCACCTTCACCTTTATAAGGATAGCCAGATTTTCTAACGAGCCATGCAAACCAGTGCCCTATACCAATACCGATATTATTTAATGGTGTAAAAAAACTCTCACCGCTCTTTGAAAATGATAACCCTTTTCCCCATGGACAATAATAATCACTT
>CAZOYI010000277.1:0-1727 GCA_964583965.1 uncultured Caldisericota bacterium | reverse complement strand
AATTATTAACTCAAGTTTCGCACATTCATTTAAGTATTTTAGTATCAGCGATGTATATTAGCTGAGTTTTTTATATGTCTCAGTAATACAGTTGTTTGTGTTTTCCATTTTCGTCATGTGGTATTTTCTATCTGCCTTGTCCCTCTCCCTAAGATATGATTGACCATTTGGTTTGCCTTATCATTTTGGAAGATTTTTTCCAGCAGTTCCTGTTCATCAATTTCTTCAAACAGAACTACGATTATTTGCATCAATTCAATGAACAGCCCCCATAAACGTTGATCAAGACGCTGCTTGACAGTAGCTTCTTTTACATTGGAAAAAAGACCAACCATTGATTCATAGTTTTCTATCCGATACCGCATGGTTAACAATATGTGCTGAATCATAGTAATGGTTGTATCGGCAATCTGAGCATCAAAGCTGTTGGACTGGCACCGCCCTAATCCTAATAATTGCTTTCCTTCCTTGAAGGCCACTTCTATTGTCCAGCGTATCTGATAGATTTCGATCATCTTGATGAATGATAACTTCGTATCGGTACAAAGGAATACTTTCCATTTACCGTTTTTGCCCTGCTTGCTAAAGAACAACCTAATTGGCTTTCCCTTGAAGGAGACCAGTGCTTCAGTATAATAGAGGCCAAGTTTACGGCATCGCTTTGGCTTCCCTTTTAGGTTCCGTATCTGCTTGTGCGTGTACATTCCCTCGTTGTAAAGAAATTTGGTTTTTGCAATCTTATACATGCCAATTAAATGTACTGTATGCTTCTTAACTGATAGCACTGCATCTACAAAGGCCTCACAGGTAAACCAACTATCCATCAAAACATAATCAACCATAAAACCTTGGTATACTGCCCTTCGGAACATTTTTATGGCACTGTCAATTTTTGACATATCTGCCTCCCGTGCTCGCTCGTCAGAAAAAGAACCTTTTTGCCTTTTTGTTTTGTGCTGCTTCTTTAACTCCTTCATTTTAAGGCCAAAGGGCTTCTCTTTGTTTCGTCCCCTTTCACGATGTATTGAGAAATCCAGAGGGATGAAGGAAACCCCGTCCCAATAACCCATCAGAAGCAGTTTGAAACCAATAACATACCTCTGTGTAACGTGATCGAATACCCTCGAAACCTTTTCAATGTTCTTCCCCGTTTTTGTAAGAATGGTGTCATCAAAAATCATACACTTCGGCCTATCGGAGCTCGCTAAATGACTCGTTGTTAAGGCCTTGTGCTTAGCAGCAAATAACCACAATAACATTCGCCAACATATTGATTGATTATTCTTTATGCGATAAAATGTATCCTTCCCTGCTGTAATCTGATGTTGTATGCAACCATGCAACATGGAGTTGACCGTTTTAGCATCAAGGAATGGCATCGAGAGAAGAATGGTCATTATCCACTCAAAACCATATCCTTTAATCTTAACTTCTGAAACAACTTTACAGAGGTTCGAAAATGTGAAACATTTCAAAGAACTGGAAATAAAATCGGGTTCAAGCCACCTATGGGTAAAACCGTTTTTTAATTCTGAAATTTTATTAATATCTTTACAGTGCAGCATGGTGTTTGTGTTTGGAAACTTTGCTAAGATACTAATTATTAAGTATTAAGCCAAATTACCATGCTGCTTTTTTTATTCTTTTTTCTTAATTTTCAACTATTTATCAAACTGCGAAACTTGAGTTATTAAGGATTTGCAAAACAAAAAAGTGAATATGTTTTT
>CAZOYI010000276.1:0-6867 GCA_964583965.1 uncultured Caldisericota bacterium | reverse complement strand
TCCAAACTGGCCTTTGACAATCTCTCAATTTTCTATTATCTTTAAAGAAAGATTAGATATGCGTTAAATGTTGTTTACACACTTAATTTGACAGACCCTATACGGTTACCATTACAATGGTTGCTTTGGTTGTCTTAATACTTGCCTTCGGTATATATCCGGGGCCAATCATTAATATTTGCCGAGATGTTATTCAAAGTGTAACACCACTGAACTCTTGTCCTGTTTTGTTCTAATGACTTCATTATCGTTTGGGGTCACAGAGTATACTCTTCTTTTCATGTTTCTTACTATTCCTCCTTATATTGCATCATTGATCTATGCGTTGAAATATATACATGGTAGAAAAGCAGAGTTTTTTACCTTTTTTCTTCTGACTTTTTTGGGCAATGTCCTGATTTATTTTACAAAGAATATCTTTACCCTTCTAATCGTATATGAGTTCGTTTCACTTGTTAGTTTCCCTCTCATTTTACATGAGCGAATCAAAGAGTCATTCACGGCAGCAAAACTATACTTCATGTTTTCTCTGTTTAGTGGTGTTCTAGTTTTAGGGGGAATTTGGCTTGTTCAGATGCCAACATATCAAGTTCTAGGAGCATTGATGATGGGACTAGGATTTCTTGTAAAAGCAGGAGGTTTTCCTTTCCATGTTTGGCTTCCAGAAGCTCATCCGGTTGCACCACCTCCAGCGTCTGCCATTCTGTCTGGATGTATTATCAAAATAGGATTTTATGGTATGATGCAAGCTTTTGTGCTGATTAGAGTACCGACGTTATATGGCTATATACTATTTGGGGTCTCTTTAATGACCATGTTTTTTGGGGTAATCCAAGCTTTACTGCAGTCAAATGCGAAACGCATGCTTGCTTTTCATAGTGTATCTCAAATGGGATATATCTTGATTGGACTTTCATTGTTCCTTATATTCCAAAATACAGATGCTCTTGCAGCTTCAATTCTTCATGCTGTGAATCATGCATGGTTCAAGTCTGCCCTGTTTTTGACTACAGGTGTTATGGTGCTGTATTTTGGTACCCTTGATATGTATTCGATGAGAGGATTACTAAAAAAGAAATGGTTGGTTACTCTTTTGTTTCTTGTTGCCGTGATGGGCATTTCGGGTGTACCTTTTACCAATGGATTTATTTCCAAAAATGCTCTTCATGAGGAATTGATTCTTCATCATTCTGCCTTATTTATATTTGCTGAATCCATATTTTTATTAACGGCGGTTGGAACTTTAACATCCAACTTTAAAATGTTTTATCTCTCTTCATTCCGATCTATGCAAGAACGATTTCGGTTACACTTTGATTGGAGAGAGGTGATTCCTCTGGGAATACTTGCAGTCTTGATTATTGCTTTTGGTTCATATTCTCATCTTTACAACAGCATTTTACCAAGACGGCTACATTCCTTCTCTCATGTGATAGAAAACCTATCTCTTCATCACTACGGATTTACATTCTCTCTCATTGACTTTTTTTGGGTTTTCTTAGCGGGTATCATGCTAATCTTTGTAGGTTTGAAAAAAGGATGGTTCCACCTTCATATTCCCTATTCATGGACGGCATTGTCTTGGTGGTACCACCTCTACCGGGCTTTTATGAAAATTTGTACATCCTGGTTGCAAAAAATGGAAGATGCGATCGTTCATCGATATGATGGTTGGATAGCCTATATTGCTAGTCCTTGGTTCCACTCTTGTCAAGAAATTGCCATTATGTTTCCAAAGCAATCCCTTCCTTCTTGCAAACGTTTAACGACCAGTTGTAGTTTACTTGATTGTAAAGTGGACCATCTGTCTTGCAACATTGTTCCCGGAACAAAATCTTGGACGCATCTTACCAGCGAAAAAATTTGCAGAATTGACGATCGACTTTGTCATTTTTGGTATCAAATAAAAAGTGTTTTTCTGATGCTAATGGATAAGTCAGATCAAGAAGACCAAAGAAATGCGAAACGCTATGCTTTTATGGTTACAAAAGTTGGCAAAATTGTGATTATTGTTACAATACTGCTTACGATTGGCGGATTCATACTTTTTGTCATTGGGATTTAATCATGAATATTCATAGAGATGATTTTTTAAAATGGTTTTTGGTGCTCATTTTTCTTTTTGTTATCCCCCTGTCTGCTCGAAGGGTGGTGATTGAAAATGGGATCACAAAAACATGTTATTTAACCTATTATCGAAGATTACCTATTTTTTATTACAATTCATGTAACCTTAGAGATTCTATTAGGCAAACTCCACCAAATCATGTACTATATGATGGATATATATGGAATATCGGTGCTTCCAATGATTGATCCAAAAAAGTCACTTGGGCAGAATTTTCTTCAAGATATCCACATTATTGAGAAAATCAAAAAAGCACTAGATATTCAACCAACGGATCATCTTTTGGAAATCGGGCCTGGACTTGGTGCATTAACGAAGGTTCTCTTACCCGAATTCAAGCGCTATGTAGCCATAGAGATTGATCCTAGGTGTATTGAACAATTGTTTCCTCTACAAGAACAATATCCATACTTCCAACCGATTTTGGGAGATTTTCTATCCATTGATCTTTCGCCATGGAAGAAATTTACCAAGATTGTGGGCAATTTGCCATATCATATTGCTACTCCGATCATGGAAAAAATTGCTACTTCTTTGAAACCAACAAAGATTGTTTGCATGTTTGCTAGCGGGACTGCAGATCGTTTTATTGCAAATACTGCGTCTGTTCATTACTCTTCTGCTTCTATTCTGATGCAATCTTTTTTCGCCATGCAAGAAGTATGTACTGTGCAAAAGGGATCTTTCTTTCCGCCCCCAAAAATTACTTCAAAGGTTTTGTCTTTTAAGCCCAAAAAAGTATCTGTTGATTCAACTTTATTGTTTACTAAATTTGTACAAAAAATTTTTTCTTATAGAAGAAAAACGCTGTATAACGCTATTAAAAACTCATTTTCACTTCAAGTTGCTGAATATTTACAGTCCCATCTTGATATATCCATGCAAAAAAGACCTGAAGTAATTTCTAAGGAAGAATACCAACAGTTGTTTTTACTATATCAGGAGCTCCAGAAGTGAATTCTACTTCTTCTCATTCAGCTTTTGCTAAACTGAATTTACAACTCCATGTTATGGGCCAGAAAACAGACGGAATGCATATTTTAGATATGGTGAATGTACAAATTTCTCTCCATGATGATCTATGGATAGAGATTGGTACTAAACGGAAGAACAGCATTTATATCATTACCTCTAGCAATTTTTTTACACCACTCAAAAAAAATCTTCTATACAAAGCCTGGGAATGGTATACATCTAAAACAGGAATTCCGATTAGTGTTAAGATCCGTCTTTGCAAACGAATCCCCATTGGTTCTGGAATGGGCGGAGGTTCTTCCGACGCTGCAACGTTATTAGAAGTTTTAAACAACTATTTTCATGGATTCAAAAAAGAAGAGCTCATTCATCGTTCTATTGATGTTGGATCAGATGTACCCTACTTCTTAGTGGGAGGACTCTGCAGGATTCAGGGAACAGGACAATACATTCAACCAATATCCGAAAACCCAGAACTGCAAGAATTGTACACTATTGTCTGTTTTCCCCGAAGAAATGTATCTACAAAAAAAGCATATGCTTTGTATGATCAAAAGGAATTTCCCTATTCAAAAGGGTTATCCGACTCACTTGCACTATTTCCACCTCACAACGATTTACTTGTCCCTGCAATGGAAATACAACCTCGTATATCACAGTGCTTAGCTCTTATCAATTCGACCAACCCTGTGTATTATGGAATGAGTGGGAGTGGTTCTGCGTGTTTTGGATTGTATTCCTCCTACGAAGATAGTATGAAAGCTTTAGATTTGATGAAAAGAAAAGGATATCTAGCATGGCACGTAAAAGTCAAACAAAAAAACAATCTATAAAAAAACGAAAGGAAAAAAAAGGAATCAACCCTGGGATATATGTTTTGGTAGCATCCATTCTTTTTTTTATTGGTCTATTTTACCTTCATTCTCATCCAGAAGTCTATCGGAGGACGACTAACGACACACCAAAGTTTTTACATATCATCAATGGCCATTCTCAAGAAAAGCGCATCTTCGAAATGCAAGAAGACCAGATTATCGTAGAAGAGGGAGCTCTTGGTAATGTCAAGATTGTAATTGAAAACAGCAGAGCATGCGTTATGGAGTCTACTTGCCCAAACCAAACGTGTGTAAAAAGTGGATGGATATCAGCCATTGGAGAATCGGTAACGTGTGCACCAAATCAAATTTTAATACGTATTCAGAGTTCTACCGAATCGATAGTACCAGAGTTATATTCTGAGTGAGAATAAGCAGCAATCGCTTCGATTTCAACTTTGCAATTTTTGGGTAATTTTTGCACTTCTATGCAGGCTCTTGCAGGGGGATTTGTGTAAAAGTATGTACCGTATACTTCATTGATTGCTGAAAAATCATTCATGTTGGTAATATAAATTGTGGTTTTTACAACGTCATCGTAGGTAAGCCCTGCACCAGTAAGAATTGCTCCAATGTTTTTAAGCACTAGATCTGCTTCTTCTTCAGCAGAAGAAGGATTGTACAAACCCGTAAAGGGATCTAAAGGGATTTGACCGGAGATAAATAAGAGTGATCCAATCTGAACCGCCTGAGAATAGGGTCCAATGGCTTTAGGTGCTTTTTCGGTTTGCATACATTTTTTCATGTGTTTTCTCCTGTTTTTTTCGTATAGTATTAGAAAGAAAAAAACAAAAAGCAAATTGTGTTAAAAACAGGTTTTAGTGGAAATGCAACTTGACGAAATCAAGTTTTGAGGTATAATAGCAATTTGGATATTTGTAACATTGAATTATGCATATGGAGGAATCTATGTACGCAGTTATCGAGACTGGTGGAAAACAGTATAAAGTCGAAGAAGGGCAAATTCTTCGCATCGAAAAATTGGATCAAGAAAAAGGAAGCGAAATCACTTTTACCCCAATTATGGTGGGAGGAGATGAAGTGCTTGTCGGCGATAATGCAAAAAGCTATCAAGTACAAGCAAGTATTTTAAAAAGCGACGAAAAAGCCAAAAAGATTTCTGTGTTTTTTTACCGCAATAAAACGAATGAACACAAAAGACATGGACATCGACAACATTATTCTGAAATTAAAATTACTTCTATTGGGAGGCAAGCATGAAGCGTAATGTAATCATCATGGGCGCAGCTGGAAGAGATTTCCACAATTTCAACGTTTTTTTTAGGGACAATGAGAACTACAATGTAGTTGCTTTTACCGCTACACAAATTCCTGAAATAGACGATCGTAAATACCCCAAAGAATTATCGGGTCATCTGTATCCACAAGGAATTCCTATTCACCCAGAAGAAGAATTACCTGAACTCATACGAAAGCATGATATCGATGTTGTGGTGTTTGCGTACTCAGACCAACCTTATCAAAACGTGATGAATAAATCTGCTCTTGTAAATGCCGTTGGTGCAGATTTTTGGCTTATGGGATACAACAACACTTCTGTGAAATCTACCAAACCATTGTTATCAGTTTGTGCTGTTAGAACTGGTTGTGGAAAATCACAAACCAGCAGAGAAGTAGTACGCATTTTTAACAAAATGGGTAAGAAAGTTGCTGCTATTCGCCACCCAATGCCCTATGGAGATTTAGCAAAACAAGCTGTACAAAGATTCGCCACATTAGAAGACTTAAAAAAGCACGAGTGCACTATTGAAGAAATGGAAGAATACGAACCATATATCGCCATGGGTGCTGTTATTTTTGCTGGTGTTGATTACGAAGCGATCTTGCGCGAAGCAGAAAAAGAAGCCGATATTATCCTTTGGGATGGCGGTAACAATGACTTCCCCTTCTACAAGTCCGATTATAAAATTACAATCGTCGACCCAACCAGACCCTACGATGAAATTTCCTATTATCCAGGAGAAGTCAATGTAAGAATGGCAGACTGTATTGTCATCAACAAAGAAGAAACCGCTAACCTGGAAGACATCAACGATGTTCGAGACAATTGTCGCGCAATCAATCCAAATGCTGTTATCATTGATGCAACCTCTCCATTAACTATTGAAAATCCTCAACTTCTCCAAGGAAAAAGAGCCTTGGTTGTCGAAGATGGTCCTACCCTTACACATGGTGAAATGGATATCGGAGCAGGCTATTTAGCAGCTCGTAAATGTGGAGCCGAAATTGTAGATCCCAAACCTTATGCGGTAGGATCAATCAAAGAAGCTTATGAAAAATATCCTCAACTTGAAGAGATTATCCCAGCCCTTGGATATTATGAAGAACAATTAAAAGAATTGGAAGACACGATCAATTCTGCAGATTGTGATGTGGTTGTTATTGGTACACCCATTGATCTCAGCCGAATCATAAAGATTAACAAACCCTCTGTTCGTATCGGTTACGAACTACAGGAAATTGGCAAACCTACTCTTGAAGATTTATTAAAAGAAAAGTTCAATAAATAAGGAGTGATCATATGCCCGGCTTATATCAAGGAAGAAACTTTGTATCGATACACGACTATACGGTAGAAGACCTTCAACGTATATTTGACTTAACCAAGCTTTTAAAATTGGAAGAACACACCAATCAAAGAAAGCCTATACTAAATAACAAAACGCTAGGTATGATTTTTGAAAAATCATCTACCCGTACCCGAGTTTCTTTTGAGATCGGTATGAATCAAATGGGCGGAAAAGCTATTTTCCTTAGTAGTAAAGATATCCAATTAGGACGAGGAGAAACTATACCCGACACTGCCAGAGTATTGAGTCGATATGTCGATGGCATTATGGCTCGTGTATTTTCTCATGACACCATCGT
>CAZOYI010000275.1:0-2498 GCA_964583965.1 uncultured Caldisericota bacterium | reverse complement strand
AAAAAAGCCTATCACGTATATGTGACAGACTTACTCGGCAAACAGTGGTGACCCGTACAGGCTCACGATTTTTCCCGAGAAATACTGGATATCCTATGATGAAAGTCCATGTTTTATCGTGCAGTTTTGGTGACCACCCCCCCTTTTTTAATGGGAGGGGTTTTTGCTCTATTCGTTTCACAACTTCGTGCATACTTATAGTTTTGTTTTTTTCAGAACTTTTTGCATCAATTCATCCACATTTGGAAGTTTTTTTCTCCAAAAAGGAATGGATAGTCTAATCGACATCAACGCTTTCTGAGTTGCTCTATTACCCAAATCATCAATGATTTTTTTAAGATAGAATTCGCAATTGCTGATCTTCATCATGCATGCGCTTGGAATCCCATTTATAAGGTTTTCAATGAAACTCATATGGTTGATGATGACTTGTTTATTAATTTTTTGCTTCAATGAAATCTGTTCAGCAAAGTCTTCTATCGCATCGTATCCCTCAAGGAAACTAAGAAATGCTGACCAAATGGTTTCGAGCATTTCCTCAGTATCCCAATTTGCCAAATCAATCTGTTTGTAGGATTTCTCACCACATTCTTCGTCCTCAAATAGCTCATTAAGATCGATTTCAAACGGTACTTTCCCTTCTTTTATGATACGTCTGATAAAAAGTCCAATCGCTATTTCGATACTTATACCTAGATTCTCCAAAATAAATGTTGCCTCATCTACTTTTTCCGATTCAATCATAGCTCTTATGCGAATCATTTAGTTTTTCTCCTTTTTTGAGATGTGATTAACCCTCCACATCTTCATGATTGCATTCCGTTTTACACTGTCGAATGCGATGTGAAACTCACACAATCTCTTGGTGATGGTGTCATAGTTGAAGTGTGCGATGATAGTTTCATTAGTGACTGTGATCTTTGAAATCAACCAGATGATGAATGCTTGCTTCTCATGTAGCGTATCTACTTCATCCCATCGCTTTCTCGCCTTGTTCAAGAATGCTTCAAACTTGTCCACGGTGATCCGTTCAAGCAAATCGTGTCTCTTTTCTAGTTTGCGCTGCTCTCTTTTTAGCTTGCCCTGTTGGTCCTTGATAGCTGCAACTTCTTCCAATGCGAAAAGCGAGAATGAACTCTTCACCAAATTGTTAGCTTGTGAATCCAGCTGTTCATCAATGCTTTTCAATTGATTTTGAATCTCTTGGATTTTGTTTCTCAGTGCTTGTCTCTCTTCACTGATTTGTACATTGATTGCCTTGACTCTATTTCTGATGTCTTTGGCTTCAATAAAATTGGGTATAACGATTCGAGTGATCCAATTATCCATATACGCAGTAGGTATTTCTTTTACAGCGCACTTTCCTGTGTTATACATTTTGTGAGCATATCTGATGTATGGTTTTCGCCGCCTATTGTTGTATGAAGTCATACCATATATTCGTGTTTGACATACTCCACACTCCAAAATTCCTGTGAGTAAATACTTTGATGGATTGAACTCGAGTTTTGCTGTATTACTTCTCTTGTTTAGTAGATGCTGAACTTTATCAAAGACATCTTGATCCACGATCCTTGGTAATCCTCCTGGTATTCTTACAACCTCTTCTTCGTTATTGGGTCGATCTGCGCGTTTTGTTCGACTCTTTTTCTTAGATGTTGCATTGAAGATATATTCACCGATGTATTTTCGATTCCTTAGTATCTCATTAAAACTTTGCGTGAAGGGTTGACCTTTCTTCGTTCTATACCCATTCTCATTCAAGTATTCTTGAATCCTTCCGCGTGACCATCCTTCTATTGTTTTATCAAAGATGAATCTAACAGCTTCGGCTTCTTTAGGATTAATCACATAGTTTTTATGATTTCCAACATCAAATCCAAGTGGTGGTGTACCTCCGGTGACCAGTGTTTTCTTTGCGTTTTGCATAATGCCTGCAAACGATCTTTTGGCAAGGTGCTTTGAATAGTATTCGTTGATACCAGCCGTGATGAGTGCGAATAGGTGTCCTTCAGGGGTACTATCGAATTTTTCCTCTACACTTATGATCATGATGCCTCGCTGTTTGAGTATTTTTTGATAGAACATTTGGTCCTCTACATTTCTAGCGAGTCTTGAGAGATTATACACCAAAAGATATCCCCACTTTGAATGTTCGCTATCTTGAATCATCCGCTGAAAATCATCTCTCTTATCATTTGTGCCTGTTGTAGCTTCATCGATGTATTTTTCGATAAGCGTGATGTCGTGTTTCTTACAAAAATCTTCAATTCTTTCAAGTTGATACTCGATGCTCTGTTGTTGCTGTCTATCGGATGAATATCTGCAATAGCAGCTCGCATATCTTTTCATTTGTTTTCCTCCTCTAATGAAAAAGAGAACCCTACTCGGATTCTCCTTGATTTCTTTCTAGTATCTCCAATTTTACATTCGTATTTCCAACGATGACTCTATCAACGATGAGCCTGATCAGTTGTTTCGATAGGATGGCGTTTTTG
>CAZOYI010000274.1:0-2245 GCA_964583965.1 uncultured Caldisericota bacterium | reverse complement strand
ATTCATCAGATTTGCCCCCCTGCAATGAACGTTGTCCAACTTCAATAAGTATATCGAAGCAATGTAATAGGTTCAATCGTTTATCGAGGGAAAAAAGAGAAAAAAAGAAAAAAGCTTCTAGAATTACTCTAGTTCAGGATGTTTTCTTCGATAATCTTGAATCGCTTTATGCAAAGCATCCGCCGCTAAGTTGGAGCAATGCATTTTTGCTGGGGGTAGTCCGCCTAGTTCTTCGGCTACCATTTGATTTGTAATATGTTCTGCTTCTTGGAGTGTTTTTCCTTTTACCATCTCCGTTACCATACTACTAGAAGCAATAGCAGCTGCACAGCCAAAGGTTCGAAATTTGACATCCACGATAATACCGTTTTCGACTTTGATGTCGATATGCATGATATCCCCGCATTGAGGATTTCCAATTTCACCTTCGCCGTCCGCATTTTCTATTGATCCCACATTGCGTGGATTCATAAAATGATCTTTTACTTTTTTTGTGTACATAATTCTATTACCTCAATTCCGCAGTGAGTTTATGGAACATTAACATAGAGGGGACATTTTGCGAAGTTTTTCCACGATGCCCGGCAAAACTTCGATGACAGCTTTCATATCTTCGATCGTATTCTGACGACCCATTGTCATTCGAATTGATCCTTGAGCAGTGGCAGAATCTAGACCCATAGCAAGTAGTACGTGGGATGCATCTAGACTACCTGATGTACATGCCGATCCGCTTGAAACACAAATTCCAAAGGAATCCAACATCATTAATATGGACTCCCCTTCGATGTATTTAAAACAAACACTCACGTGGCCAGGTGTGCGAAGAGTAGGGTGTCCAGTAAAAACAACATCAGAAACTGAAGATTGAATTCCTTCCGTTAGGAAGGTGGCCAAATACTGCAAATGCTGATGGTCTTCTTCAAAGCGGTTTTTAGCAATTTCAATCGCTTTGGCAAATCCTACAATGCCGGGTACGTTCTCTGTTCCTGGTCGTTTTTTCTTTTCTTGTCCGCCACCGTATAGGAAGGTGGAGAAGGGAGTTCCTTTTTTTGCATACAGAAAACCCACACCTTTGGGGCCATATAACTTGTGGGCAGAAGAAGATAAAAGATCGACACCAAGAGTTTGTACATCTACGGGTATTTTTCCAATCGCCTGCACGGCATCGGTATGAAAGAGTGCTCCATGTGCATGGGCAATTTTCGAAAGGGCGGGAATATCTTGAATCGTTCCCACTTCATTGTTGGCAAGCATAATGCTCACTAACGTGGTAGTAGGAGTAATAGCCTTTTGTAATGTTTCGGGATTGACAATGCCATAGGAATCTACGGGTAAATAGGTAACCTGAAAGCCTTCCTTTTCAAGTTGTTGAAAGGCATGTAATACAGCATGATGCTCAATGGAAGAAGTAATCAAATGTTGACCTTTGTTTTTCTGTTTTCGCGCTGTTGTAAGAACAGCTTGGTTGTCTGACTCTGTACCGCAGCTTGTGAAAAATATTTCATTCGGAGTAGCGCCTATGAAAGAAGCAATAGTGAATCGAGATTCATCAATCGCGTTTCGAGAAACTTCTGCAATTGAATACAAAGAAGATGGATTCCCAAAATGGACATGAAAATATGGACTCATTGCAGTAATAACTTCCGGTTCCACGGGCGTAGTTGCACTATGATCTAAATATATACATTTCATATGTAATGCCTCCGACTAGGAAATTGATTCTTCTCGCAAATAGTTCCATAAAAATGTAGTACTTTCAAAAAAAAGTTTCAATGGGAAAAAGTGAATTTGTTGACGCAACCGTAGAAAAATTTACCCCTTCTACTTCAAATCCATATTTATTCTTGCGGTACCACTGTGGAGGTAGAAGGTTGAACCGAATCTTTTTTTAACCATTTCACGCCCATATATACAAATGGAGTATCGAGAAGAGCAAACGCAATTTTTAGCAAATAGTATGGCCAAATTAATTGAAGGATAAACAAAAAAGTAAATTTTGGGGAAGACTGATAAAAAGCAATCATCATAAATACAAAAGTATCAATCCCCTGGGATACAATTGTGGAAAGATTGTTTCGAAGCCACAAAGCTTTTCCATGGGTACGTTTTTTCCACCACTCAAATGCCCATACGTCGTGATACTGAGAGAGAGTAAATGCAACGAGGCTGGCAGCAATCATCCGCAGTGAACTTCCGAAAATAATCCGATACTCGCTATGGAACGCATATCGGCTATGACTTG
>CAZOYI010000273.1:0-2233 GCA_964583965.1 uncultured Caldisericota bacterium | reverse complement strand
TCTTTCGGCTGGCGGGGCATTTCGCTGGTATCGAGAGCAGTTTGGTGAAATTGAAGAAATTGCCTCTTCCAGGCTTCAACAAACAACGTACGATTTGCTGACTGAATGTGCGTCTTCTGCTCCTCCCGGAGCAGAAGGATTGCTGTTCTTGCCATACCTTACAGGTGAACGTTCTCCCTACGATGATCCAATGGCAAAGGGAGTGTTTTTTGGATTTGGTCTTCGTCACAAACGATCCCATTTTATACGCTCTGTCATGGAAGGGATTACTTTTGCATTGAAGGATTCTCTTGAATTGATGAAAAAGGCACAAATCCCGATTCATGAAATTCGTGTCAGCGGGGGAGCAATGAAAAGCTCATTATGGAGACAAATGCTTGCCGATATTTTTGATCACGAGATTCAAATTGTTCGTGAGACGGAAGGTGCAGCCTATGGAGCTGCATTAATGGCAGGTTTAAGTACAAAAGCTTTCACCAAAGATCATCCCGTATTTGATAGTATGTCCATTGTACAGTCCAGCATATTACCAGGAGAAAACAGCGAAAAGTACCAAAGCGAATACCAACGCTTTCGATCTCTGTATTCTTCTCTCCAAAAAGAATTTAAAAAGATCGAATAATCCTCTCCGACATCTTTTTTGCTGTTTTCAGCAATAATTATTTTTGTGTATTTATATTTACTGTAAGAAATATACGAGATATTAACAGAACTACCCTCTGCAAATTATTTTTGCAGAGGGTAGGAGATTGCTTAGATTAGATGAGCTTGATTACTTCTTTGAACAGGTCTTTGTTTTCTTTGATTACAGATTCATTGCCGATAACACAAAAGGCTTTTTTGTTGGTGACATCCTGTACCATCTTGGCAAATTTCTGAATATCAGAGGGGGTAGTTTGTAAAACTTGATTTCTTTCGGTTTGTCGATCTTGAGGAGTAATGCCTGAGAGTGCAAGGATGGTAGCAGTTGTTCCTTTGGAGGCGGGAGTAAGAGGAGTATCCATAGATCCGATTGTGCCAATAATAAACTTGTTCATACTGGTTTCCGAATCGCGGAATGATTGGATGTATTGATAGGCATTTTGATAAGTTTCCAAGGTTTTGACAAGGTTTGGATCTCGATAAGATCCAAATAGGGCAGAACCATCTTTACGAAAGACCGAGAAAGCACCATATGCTCCCCCCATGACACGTACGTTTTCATAGAGGTAGTTATGTGATACGATGGTGCGTAAAACATTGAGTTGTCCAGACCAGTCATAACCAAGTTTTTTGTAATCAAATCCTTGTGCTACATATTGTACATTACCAGGGGTGATGAAGCCTTCATTTTTTATTTCAAGTGGGATTGCCCAGGGGAGTTCTTTGGATGGAGTAGAATGAAAGTTCTCCTGGAGTGATGCAAAAGATTGTTCCCATTCTTTCTTTAAATCAGGTGAACAAGTAATGGATGCTATCATCGGCATTGTAGAGAAAAGTCTGTTGGCCACTTCAGTTAACTTCTGGATCACGTTTTCTGCTTTGTTTTCAAATGCTTTTTCAATATCTTTTAAAAACAAATAGTACGAAATGCCAGATAATAATTCAGAGATATAGGCACTTTCTGACCAATAGGATTGAATTCGTCCCATTGAAACGACATGCCCCCTTTGGAGCAAGTTCATCTCAATGCGAGATCGTGTAAACTGAATGTTCTCTAGTAGTCTTTTTGAATCAGTAAACAGAGTATGGTGTAGAATGGAAAGCAATAAATCATTTCCGATGTTGACGTTTCCTTGTAATACTTTCAACGAAATTGATGCTAAACACTGGTATTCATCCATTTTTTTCGCACTTGAGATAATGGAAGGTGAAACATCGATGCCACCGGTGTGAATATTGATTTGATTGTCAAGTTGGTCATAGGTGTATTGTGTTGTATCCATCTTACCCATCATGTCAAAAAGTAATCCTGCCCATTGCAGGTCTTCCAATGGCATTGACTTCAGGTTGAAATACAATGTTTGATACAGAATCCCATTTGTGTCGATATTGTGATAGTGAACTGTTGTAGTGGAAAAGTCTTGAATCTCCAAAGGAAAATGATCAACTTCTTCTTTGACATCAGATCTTTTCAGCATTGGAATAGAAGCAATGTCCTGAGGGGTATCCGGTTTTTTCTGGAATTCTTCCAATTGCTTTTCGTCTTCGATTATTTGCTGAATTTGATCTTTGGAAAGAGAGTTCTTAAAAG
>CAZOYI010000272.1:0-1538 GCA_964583965.1 uncultured Caldisericota bacterium | reverse complement strand
CCACCTCCGGTATTGGCCACGCCGAAGTCGGATATTTTGATTTTTCTATTCTCATCAAACAGAATATTGTCGGGTTTAATGTCGTGGTGTATGATGCCTTTTTCATGGACGAACTGAAAAGTGTCTGTCAGGATTTCCATCCACTTCCAGATATTTGTCCTCACGATGTCCCTTTTCCGCATCCAATTCCTTAAACTGCCACCAGGGCAGTATTCCATCACAAGATAAAGTAACTTGTTTTGTAAAAAATGATGCTTGTAGTTGACAATGTGAGGATGGTTGAATTTTGATACCATCTGCATTTCATGGATAATATCATCCTGCCATGACTCATCTTCATTTTTCAATTGCTTTATGGCCACAAAACTTTCAGAAAATTTTTCTCTTGCAAGGAATACTTTACCGCATCCTCCTACTCCAAGCTCTTTAACAAATTGATATTTATTGTCGAATAATTGAGGCATTGTTTTCAGAAAAGCAAATTTAGTGTATTTGAAGTAGTACCTGGAAAAACAAAATCTGTCGGGATTTTTTTTCCAGACCAATAACATTCTTAGCCTTGGTAAAAATGCCTGCTAATTGATTTTTAGTATTTCTTTGAGCTAAGACATAGATGTAAGAAAATGAATCTAATGATGGGTATTGCAATATGGCGTGTGCGGAATGAAAAGCACCTTTGGCAATTAGCAAGAGTTTTTCATCTCGATTCTCCAAGTCATTTGATAGTTCATAAATCCTTATGCATATTGCTCCAAAAAACGTCTCCCAATCGCAATAATTTATCATTGTTTCTTCTCAATTTATTCCATTTAATTTCCCCCAAACTCGTTTATATTCTTCACCACTTAATCTAGAACCCGCTGGACGCACGCTTTCCCAAGTTTCTCTTCCTTGATCTCTTAGCCAATTATTAACTGAATCAGTTGGCTGAGAGAAAATTTCTCCATTCACCGCGACATTGTACAATTGGCCTAAACGATTGGCAATGCTTCTTGGAATATTATTCTTTCTCATCAACACGCCTTCATCTGTATTGACACCATAGTGCAAGTATGCAGGGAGATTTGCCATCCTTTTTTTATCAATCTCGGACAGACTATCCCAATCAACTCCACTTGTAGGCATTTTTTGTAATGCAGCAAGTCCCCATGTTGCAGAGTTCGCTACTATTTTGTATAAAGCTTTGGTCGTTTTTTGTATAGCGCTATTTAAATCCTCACCAGGATAAAATCGGCTAGCTATTTTAGAGATATTGTGGCCATTGACCCAATCAATTATTAATCTAGCAATGCCCGACTGATCTAAAGACCTTTCTCCTGAACTTAGTTCTTCTACTGATTTCTTTATTTCGTAGGTGCTTAACATGATGCCTACAAGTTTTTGCATACTTTGGTTCTGTTCTGAAAACAACTGGTTTCTATTCCAATCATTTGGGGTAATACCTGATGTTGCTAATTTCCCAATCATTTGTTTTACAGATACTGATGAAAAACCAGTGGCATCAGACATCTTTGCATCAGCCAAAGAAATAGAATTGG
>CAZOYI010000271.1:0-4632 GCA_964583965.1 uncultured Caldisericota bacterium | reverse complement strand
GCACTTGTATTTTCTTGGCTTCCCTATTCTTTTTCGTTAAATCATATACAAATTTGCCATAATCCATGATTTTGCAAACGGGAGGCTTTGCATCCGGTGCAATTTCAACAAGGTCATATCCGCGATTTCTGGCCATATTAAGCGCTGATATTGTATCTACAATGCCGACTTGGCCACCATCTTCATCGATTAATCGAACCTGTCTAGCGCTTATGCTTCCGTTAATTCTATGCTGATGTTTAATATAATACCTCCATGCAATAAAATTCGTACTAGTTTTACAAAAACTTCGTTATAATGTCAAGAGATCGTGGATTGCAAAATCAAAAAATCGTCTTTTCCTCAATTTCTTGTAGCATTCGATTCATGATTTCTTCTAGTTTCATCGATCCAAGATTTTCGCGATGTCTTTTACGAACAGAAACGGTGCGATTCTCTTCTTCGTTTTTTCCCACAATAAGGAGATAAGGAACTTTTTCGATTTCTCCTTTTCGAATTTTCGCGTTCATCCGCTCATTGTTCTCGTCTACTTCTGCACGAAGATTATTCTTGCATAAAACAGAACAAACTTCTCGTGCATAGGGTAAAACTTCATCGGAGATTGGGATGATACGGACTTGCTCGGGAGAAATCCACAGAGGGAAATTTCCTGCATATTGTTCTAGAAGGATGGCAATAAAGCGTTCCATAGATCCTAGGGTTGCAGTATGAAGCATATAGGGTGTATGCTCTGCTCCATCTTCACCAATATAGGTGAGACCAAATTTCTGGGGAAGATTAAAATCTACTTGAATTGTGGTACATTGCCAAAGTCTTCCTAATGCGTCTTTCACTTTGATATCAATTGCAGGCCCATAAAACTTTGCTTCTCCTGGATCAATTTGGAAGGGGATTCCCATTCGTTCTACAATCGATATAAACTCCTTCTCAATATGATCCCATTGCTGAGGATCCCCTGCATATTTACCCGCATCAATATGTTCTTGATCGCGAACACTCACAAAAATATGGAGATCGGTAAAACCAAAGTCTTTAAACAATTGGATCGAAAATTCTCGAATGTTGTTGAGTTCTGATTCAAGTTGATCAGGAGTACAAAAGACATGAGCATCATCTTGTTCAAAACTGCGAACGCGCAGTAACCCATGAAGAACTCCTGACTTTTCGTATCGATACACATTGGCCAGTTCAAAGTATCGAATGGGGAGTTCTCGGTAGCTATGAAGCTCATTTTTATATACTGCCAAGTGAAAAGGGCAGCTCATTGGCTTCACCATAAAAACCTGGTTGTCTCGTTCCATAGGAGGAAACATTGCATCCAGATAATGGTAATAATGCCCTGAAGTTTTCCACAGATTTACTAATCCTAAATGAGGAGTACGTATCTCTTGGTAGCCTACCTCAATATGCTTCTTTTTGTCGTATTCTTCTATCATACCCAAAAGAATAGCTCCTTTTGGTAGCCAAATAGGGAAACCCGCTCCAACCTGTTCTTCAAAAGTAAATATTTTTAAATCTTTTCCTACTTTTCTGTGGTCTCTTTTTTTGGCTTCTTCCAACATTAACAAATATTGTTTCAACTCTTTTTTATCGAAAAATGCTGTTCCATAGATTCTCTGCAGCATTGGGTTGGTTTCTTTGCCTCTCCAATAAGCTCCGGCAAGAGATAAAAGTTGGAAAAAGCGCACTTCTCCAGTAGAAGGTACATGGGGACCTTTACACATATCGGTAAAATCACCCTGGGTATACACGCTAATGGTTTCTCCCTCGGGGATTTCTTTTAAAAGTTCTAGTTTATACGTTTCACCTTGATCTTCTAAGTGTTTTCGTAGTTCGTCACGGGGAACCTCCCTTTTTTCAATGGGAAGATTTTCTTTCATGATATTTTTCATTTCTTCCTGAATTTTTCCTAAATCTTCGTGTACAAAGGAGATTTCTCGATCAAAATCATAATAGAAGCCAGTATCTGTGGATGGGCCAATGCCCAGTTTCACCTCCGGATACAATCGTTTCACTGCTTGAGCCAATATATGGGATGCAGAATGCCGTAAAGCTTCTAAACCATGATCATCACTACTCATGCTAAATCTCCTTTCAGTCATGGAGTTGTACAATATTTTCACTAAAATAGTATAGGAGAATTTCAAAAAAAATGTTATAAGTAAAAAAAGGAAGAGGTATCGGGGAGAGAAGATTTGAACTTCCGACCTCTTGATCCCGAACCAAGCGCTCTACCAAACTGAGCCACTCCCCGAAAAAAAGAAGGGAAAAAATGGTCGGAGCGAGAAGATTCGAACTTCCGACCCCCAGCACCCCATGCTGGTGCGCTAGCCAAACTGCGCCACGCTCCGAAGTTGAAGGTTAAAACACGTATTTCATTATATCCAAATCGAAAAAAAAGCAAATATCACTCATACTTCAATTGACGGCTCATTAAATCATAAATAGCTTCTTGAGGATTTTTCCCGCGGAACAACACCTTTTGTAACATGAAAGAAATGGGCATTTCTACTTGAACAGAATCTGCCAATGTCAAGAGAGCTTCCAAGTTATCGATTCCTTCAATAGTCTTACCGGATTTTTTCACAAGATACTCCGGCGACACTCCTTCTGCCAATTGTAATCCAGCCCAGAAATTTCTGCTTTTCGTAGAAGAACATGTAAGGATAAGGTCTCCTAGGCAAGCCAATCCATAAATTGTTTCATCTCGGGAGCCTAAAGCGCTAAGAAGTCTTTTCATTTCCTGTGTGCCACGAATTAAAAGTGCAGCATGGATGTTTTGACCAATGTCCATTCCCGATAGAATTCCTGCAACAATCGCAATTACATTTTTCATGGGTCCGCCAAGTTGAACACCAGTAACATCTGTGTTGGCGTATACACGAAATGCGGGTTGTGAAAACCATCCTTGTAGTTCTTCTAAACGCTTCTGATGAATACCTGCTAAGGTTGTGCAAGCAGGAAGGTCTTGTGCAATTTCTATGGCGAAATTAGGTCCTGATAAAACAAAAATCTGTTCTGGTAACAGGCGGGTCTCTTCAACAAAATACTCGGAAATCAATCGGATCTTTTGTCCATATATCAATCCCTTTGTAAGAATTGTGATAGCAGCAGAAGAGGTTAAATAAGGCTTCATATTCTCTACAAGAACAGGGATATACTTGGAGGGTTGAGCGATGAAAAGAAGGTCTTTTCCCTGCATGGCAAGTTCTAAGGATGTCGTACAAGTAACATTGAGTGGCAATTGAATGCCAGGTAAGTAGCTTTGGTTTTCATGGTGTTGGTTGATTTCCTGCTCTATTTTTAATTCATAGGACCAAAGGACAATGGGAAATCCTTTTTTGGCTAAAAGGCGCGCCATAGAAGTACCCCAGGCTCCTGCTCCAAGTATAGCAATGGAGGGAGTGTTCATTCACTTTCTCCTTTGCGGTTGCGAATTCGTATTTCAACAGGTGTACCCATTAAATCCATGGATTCAATAATTTTGTTTTTGAAAAAGTTGATATATGGCTGAGTGAACATTTTGGGTCGGTTCACAAAAAAAGCAAATCGGGGTGGCTTGGTCGCATACTGCGTCACATACAGAATTTTCCGTTCTCCCATTTGAATTGGGTTATCAATAATGATTCTGCGGATCATTTTGTTGACTTCATGAGTAGTAAACCGTTTTGTATAGGAAGTATATGTTTTTTGGATCATTGCAAACATCTCTTCAGATCCTTGTCCTAGTTTTGCAGAAATAAAAACCACTGGAGAATATGCCAAAAAACGGAGTTTGGTTCGTATGCTCCATAAAACATCATGAGGATCATGAATTTGATCTTTTTTGTTTACTACGATAATGCATGCTTTTCCATTGGTTTGAATTGTTTTTGCAATTTTCTGATCTTCTCTGCTGACAGTCTCAGTTCCGTCAATCATGAAAAGAGCAATATCAGCTGTTTTAACAATTCCTTCAGTCCGCTTCATGCTTAAATATATGGGGCCGAATTCATGCATCCATTTTGATCGAATGCCAGCGGTGTCAATAAACTTGTATTCTTGCCCTTTAAAAACGGTGTGCTCCTGAATGGGGTCTCGGGTTGTAAATTCTTGGTTTTGGACATATGATCGAGTTTGCCCTAAAACATGATTGAACAGGGTAGATTTTCCGACATTAGGCTTGCCCAATATGGCTATAGCTGGAAATTCAGCGGGTTCTTCATCGGATACAGGAGAATCCTGTGCTTTTTCTACACAAGCATCCAAAAGCTCGTATACACCATAATTGGAAACAGCAGATACCGGGAATAATTCAGAAAATCCAAGCTGATAGAAGTCATTTTCATCAAAATGTTTTCTTCGATCGGCTTTGTTCACAACCAAAATTGTTCTGTCAAAAAGACCAATGCGCCTTAGGAACATAGCCAGTTGCTCGTCTTGTGGATGTAAACCATGAGCTCCATCCACCACCATCAGAATTACATCAGATCGTTGCATTTCTTCTACAATCAGCTTTTGCTGATCATCCAATTCTCGAACAGAGGATATTTCTTCCAAACCAGCCGAGTCTGCTACGCGCATTGTCTTTTGTCCCCACTCCATTTCATAGCGAATAATATCTCTTGTTGTGGCATTTTCCTCAAGAACTAT
>CAZOYI010000270.1:0-2026 GCA_964583965.1 uncultured Caldisericota bacterium | reverse complement strand
GTGTAGGTTTTCATCCGCTTCTGCCAATGACAAGGAAAAGGCAAACAACAAGCAACATACGACACACAGGGTAATAAGTCGTTTGAATATAGGTTTCATTGTAATATCAAACCTGCAGGTATTCTGTGTAAACTCATAACATCTACTTCCTTCCTGACATGAATCTGACCTCTTCAAACTCTATAAGAAATTGGACTAGTACTGCACATTACATCTTTAAACATAGCAGTTCATTTTCATTCGTTGTATTCGTAATAACGAACCTTCAACCACAATGTACCAGGCATCCTCAAAATGAAAGAATGGAGTCTGGTTGTATAATAAATCTTTATGATACTGAGAATGTGATTTTATAGTTATTTGATCTGTCAAATTGCCTGTGTCGGGATCATAGAATGTGATACTGAAATTCTCATTTTCCTCATTAGAACAGATCAACATATCATTCCAAAAAGCAAATTGTCTACGGGAAGTATAGAAGTCGATGTCAAAGGTTATTCCTTTTTGAGTTTCAATGTTGTAAACGTAGATGTTGTTCTTTTGATTCATTCCAAAAAGATACGGATGAAAATGGTAACGGTCAACAAGTTTGTTTGTAGAAAAAGGAATGAGCTGCGATTTAAAATTGATTTCACCAGACGAGTTTATTTGTATTTTTGAGATTTCTCCACCCGTTTCATACGGAATCATCCATATGCAATTTGAGTATTCATTCGTTGAACCTGGATCAAGCAACAATGAATTACACCCTAAAAGAATCTGTTGATTTGGAGTTATTCCAAGAATATGGTTGGGGCCATGAGGAATCTTTCTTTTTAGAATAACATCAAAAGTAGGCAATTGAATGATTTGCATCTCGTTATGTTTCCAATTTAGTAGCACAATTCTATCTTCAAAATAGTAATTGCTCATCGTAGAAATATCTGTAAAGTCCATAATGGAATAAGATTCAACTAAATCACCGTCTATCTGACTGATGCAATCATAGTGAATAAAATCACGCAATACAACAATCCAGTTATTATCGATATAGATGGGAATTGGGTGAGGTGTTTCTAAATCTGATTCTTCACGGAGAGCGTATGCATGATCCCATACAACTTCAAGGTTGTTTTTATCAATTTTCTTTAATATGGTTTTATGTTTCGAAGGATTGTAAAGACATGGATAGAGATATTTGGAATCAGTTTGAAGATATTCAAATCGTAGATTGTCATCAGAAGAGTATTCCCACTTTGTACGCATGTTATCGTGAGATATAGATACGATTCTCGATGTCGACATTAATACAATACTATTGTTTGATTCGTCTAGATGATACATGATGACATCGCTTGTAGAAGATTGATACTGGTTGTGCACTACACTTCTTCCATTAGCATATGAAAATTGAAAAGAAGAATAGAATGATATGAAAATGAAGATCAAAAACAGACATAGCATTTTCATTATCTGTTTAGTAGGTTGAAGGCGGCTTATGATTAATTGTATTTTCATCTAATAGCTCCTTACTTTGATTGGCTAGAATATACATTTGTTACATTAGTTGGGTACAATACTCTGGTACATTATCACAATCTTCAGCAATCATTTTACGACAAATATCCAAAGTTTCTTCACCATATTGGTCTATTTTATCTTGATAAAACCAGTCTTCAAAATCTTCACCAAAAATATCTTCAAAAAATTCTTGAGCTTTATCTTCTCTTGTTAAATCTTGTGGTGTGAGTGGTGAAAACGGATTAATTCTACCATCAGGAATCCAGAATCCGCCATCTTCTTGATATTTCTCATAAGCTTTTTGCCAACTTTTCATGTTATTAAAACTTTTTATCCAATCATTCAATAACATATCACATGGATCACATTCATCCTCTGTACAATCATCATCTCCGCCAATAGTAACATCTATACCCATTTCTCCCAGGGTAGTGTTTACTTTGGTTAGATTTGCAAGGAGTTCTTTGAGTTTCCATTGTCCTAGTTCAGGAATCTGAAACTCAATGGGACCATTGATGGGTTGATC
>CAZOYI010000269.1:0-1546 GCA_964583965.1 uncultured Caldisericota bacterium | reverse complement strand
ACTCAACTTTCTGAGTTGTAGTTTTTCAAGTAACAACTTGCGATCTTTGACATTCTTGCTTGTTTAAGCCGAAAAAGTCGATAGCGGCCCCGAATACTTCGGCTATCATGGTGCTGTAGGTCTGCTCGGCGTACTCGCCGGAACTACGCAGCCTGTCCACCGCGAGATCAAGTATACGCTTGAGGGCGGCCATAAAATCCAAATCCCGCATCTCTTCGCAGCAAGCTCTGAACATGGACCCAAAGGTTCTCGGGTCATCTTGGCGTCTTTGTTCCAGGGCAAGAAACATAAACCTGATCATCACGATCGAGGTGTGTGCGATTTGGCTATCAAAATCCCTTGTTTGTACGCCTTTTTCCAAGCCAAGGTGCTGCTTGCACATTTTAAAAAACACCTCAATATCCCAGCGTTTTCCGTAGATGCGCACTACTTCTTCGTCAGGCAAATTGATATCTGTGGTCAAAATGGCTAGCCAATCACTATTATCGCGATTGCGTACAAATACGAGTTTGGCTTCACCACCGTATTTCATCTCTACCAGGGCATTTCCAAGTATTTTGGCGCGGCCTGGACGCTTTTTGATCTGACGATAGATGCCATCCAGGGTGGTCCATTTACCCCTGAATTTGTAAAGTATTGTTGGTGTTCTCTTGACCATGCAGATCACATTGATATGTTGGCGCAGATCCTTGATTATTTTCGGCATGCCAAACCAGGAATCCATGAGGGCATAATCAGCAGGAATTCCGTGGTTCAGGGTACGTTTTACCATGGGCTCCAAAAGTTCAGTGGACTTGCTTAAAGCTTCAACGCGTCTCTTGTATCCAGATGAACGTTTGTCTATATCCTTGGTAATTTCCTGCAACCGATTTTTTGAATTCGTAGAAGACAACAGAGCAAAATCCAAAGGTAAAGTGCTAACTCCATCAGACCAACATATTGAAAGAAGTTTATACCCTTTATAGTATTTTCCTTCGCTATGATCAAATAACCTAGCCAAAAGTTCGACCATTTTAGACCTTGGACGCTTAAGGCATGAATCATCTATGATAAGAACCTTTTCTCTATTTTGATTAGTTAGATCTCTAAATAAATTTACAATTTTTACGACTAAAGAAAGAACAACTTTTCTCCAATTAAATTTTTCATTTTTTAAAAAATCATAAACTACATCTTTGTTATAAGGTGCCTTGTCGTTTTGAACCACACCATGGAAAAGATTGATACCAAGAAATGGCAAAGAAAGTAATGTGAAAAAAATATCTTTGGCCGCAAAGCCTTTTGATTTACGCACTCCAGATCTGTTTAATATTGTAGGAATATTGAATGAAGAACAAAAATTATTTATCCTATTTGAATACTGGGTTTGATCATTGGCATCCATTTCAAAATAATTGATTTGCATATTGATATCCCTCCGTTTTGTGTTCCTGATATAGATACTTACAGTTTACACTATGAGAAAAAATATGCCAAATGCAAATCGTCATATTTTTCAGTATGTTAAAAATTAAATGGATTGTTAGATTAACTCCGAAAGTTGAGT
>CAZOYI010000268.1:0-6631 GCA_964583965.1 uncultured Caldisericota bacterium | reverse complement strand
TGTCAATATTTGTCTTTTTTAGTAACGATGGATCGAAGTTTTTTTAAAATTCTTCTTCTATGAGTTGTTCTCTTAAATGCTTCTGATGGATCAATTAATCTGGGGTTGCCTTTATAATCACCAACGACTACTTTCTGATTGTTCCTCATAGCTTCTCTGTAAACTTCTCTTACAGCCTTTCTCAAACCTTGTAGAGACTGCCTTTCAAACTCACTAAGTTTCAAAACGTTTAATGATGGTACCCTTTTTAAAGTACCCTTTCTCGTATAAATACCGGTAATCAGAAGGTACATTCATGTTTGACATGTAGACGATATCAATAATTCGCTTGAATAATCTTGAACTACAAATCTTTTTGATAGCCTCTGTGTCACGGTCAATTTTTTCGTCATAATCAACTTCACTTCTCACAGATCTGTTAACTTTAAAGTGTCCATTTTCAAGTTTTTCTTGAAATTTTCTCGTTTCTTCTTTAATGTTTGGTCTTGGCATACACCCTACCCCCTAATTAAGCATATGGCTATTAAAACATACTATTGGGGAAAATCAATGAGAGTTCTGGCTTTGCTCTTTTACCCACCTTTTTTTCATGTTAATCAAAACGAACTCTTGATCATATTTTTAATCTGGTATTCAACCCGATACACCGTGTTCGCCCTGTGATAGACTGAAAGTGTGTGAAAAAGTCTAGACAACCATAGAAAATTCATTTCTCGAAACCTGGAGACTCACGGAGACTCACCACCCTACACTCCTATTTGACTAGTAACATGTCGCAAAGTCTACGCCCCTTAAAGTATGTTAGGCGTTTATAGTACGCTCAAAGATAATCCTTCAGCTTCCAGGTCAGATACCATGGAACATGCTTAACTTCATTGCCATACACGTTTTCCCCAGAAATAACAAACGCTACCGGGGCTTGGAACTTCTTTCGATATTCACCAAGGCTTCTGGCTTTTACATTCTGATCAGATTTTACCTCGATAGGAACAATCTGCTCCCCAAATTGCACCACAAAATCAACTTCAGCACTATTTTGCGATTTCCAATAATAGGCCTTGACGCCGAAAGAGGATATCATTTCATTTAAAACAAAATTCTCAGCCAAAGCTCCCTTAAACTCAGTAAAATTCTTAGGATTTTCTTCGAGGATTGCGCTAGCTGGCAAACCACTCATAATTCGCAATAAACCCACATCAAGCAGGTAAAGCTTGAAGTAAGTGCTATCTCCATAAGCCGAAAGAGGAATGCCAGGTTTTGATATTTTAATCACCTTATAAGCCAGACCAGCATCTATCAACCACTGAAGAGAACTTTCTAAATCTTTGGCGCGAAATCCTTTTTTCACATCCCCATAGATAAACTTCTTATTCTCTCTCGCCAACTGCTCAGGAATCGACTTCCACAACATGGTGATTTTGGGAAAGTCATACAATCGGGCATGTTTACTGAAATCAAACTCATAGCTATCAAGGATATTGCGCAGTATAAGCTCCAAGCCTTCCAGGTCTTGATGTTGAAGCCAATGCTCCACTGCTTCGGGCATTCCACCAGTAATATGATACGTTTTAACGTAACTTTTCAAACGCGCTTCAAATAAGCTGGAAACCTTTTCGTTTGGTGAGAGTTTTTCCAGATAATCCAACAAATCTTTCTCCTGATGAGCCAATAAAAACTCCTTAAAACTCAAAGGGTAAAGAGACAAAAATTCCACCTTGCCTACGGGAAAAGAAAAACCTTCCTGGGCTAAAAAAATACCCAACAAAGATCCAGCACAGGCAATGGGCTGGTCGGGAAGATATTCTGCAAAATACTTTAGCGAAGTCAGGGCTTTTGGACAAAACTGGATCTCGTCCAGAATAATCAGAGTTTCCTTGGTTATGGGTTTTTTCCTAAAAATACCAAGTTCAGTAATAATTCTCTCTACATCAAGGTCCTCCTCGAAGCGCTCTGCAAGGGGTCGTTGGTGCTCAAAATTGAAATAAGCAGTATCCGAAAAATAGCGATCCGCAAAGGCACGCAACAGATAAGTTTTTCCACACTGCCTGGGTCCTTTCAAAAGCAAAGGTTTCCGATGAGCTTTATTTTTCCATTTTACAAGGTCTTGCATTAATAATCTATCCATATGCTACCATCTTTCGCATTTTTCATACCAATAATGCAGGTACAATTGCATTATTCATATTTATTATACACAATAAAGGAAAAAGCTAAAGCTTTCACAAGCATCATGGAAGAAAAAGTGTTGTTAGTTTTTAATGGTGTTTTAGGTTGAAGATCAGTTTAAGGGTATGCAATAATGAAGTTATTATGTCCATCACATTGAAAATATTTGACAAGTGAACCAATTCTGGTACAGTTCGTGTATGAAAAGTAGTGGTCACTTTCAAATAATCTTGTATGCATCTGAATATAGAAAGGAAACTGCAAGAAAAAGAGTAGAACAATTTAAGAAAAGGTATACAGTATGAATAAGCAGAACAAAGAATTAAATCTTCATGCAGGATCCAATTTTGATGATTTTCTTTTAGAAAACGACATATTATCCGATGTAGAGAAAGTAGCATTAAAACGTATACTTGCATACCAGATAAGAAGTCAAATGAGAAGTGAGTCAATTACTGTTACTGAAATGGCTAAAAGAATGAATACAAGTCGTTCTTCTGTAAATCGATTGTTGGATCCAGAAAATAAGTCCATTACGTTAGATACCATTGGACGTGCAGCCAAAGCTCTTGGAAAAAGGTGTCGTATTATTCTGGAGAATTAAAACTGACAATCAACCCGATACCCCAGGTTCGCCCTGTGATATAAGGTGTACCACATTAGTTGGAGTAAAATTCCACCTATTTTAGTTAAGTTCACTATCACAACATAATGATCCATAATTATGTCCACACCCCTCTCAAGAACCTTGTACTAAATATTCGATGGCTTCCAACTCCTCAAGATCCATTTCATCAGCATTGTTGGCATCAGTTATTTTACGACGTTGATCAAACTGTTCATATATGAGTTTAACTTGTTTCTTCATTTCTGTGTTGGTAATAGAACCAGAGCTTTTTAGAATATTTTTATCATGAAATTCGAGTATTTTGTCCACATTTTCTCTCCAGAAATTTAATGTAAGGTCCTGACGATTTTTTGCACGTAATTCTGCACTTTCTAAGAAGACAATAACTAAACGGTTCAAAGTATCTATTTCATCTTTAGTAAGATAGTTTTTAGCTATATAAATGTCTTGCTTCCTTACAACATTTCCTTTCCAGGCTGTTAGATTCATATTAGGCTTCATGTCATCCGCTCTAGAGATTATAATCTCAGCAGCAGTTTTTCCAGTAACGGCAAAAAGTAACTTATTTTGAATTTCAGCAAAGAACATTTGTGTGGCTTTATCAGTTTTGTCATAATCACTACTTAACGAAAACAGGTCTCTTATTTTTTGATAGAACCGTTTTTCAGATGCTCGAATATCCCGAATACGTTGAAGAAGCTCATCAAAATAGTCTGGACGATTATCTGGATTTTTCAAGCGCTCATCGTCCATAAGAAACCCTTTAACAAGATACTCTTTAAGATTTCGATTTGCCCATTGCCTAAATTGAATACCCCTACGGCTTCTTACTCGAAAACCAATAGAAAGAACCATCTCCAACGAGTAAAATGTAACATTATACTGTTTTCCATCAGAAGCAGTTGTAAAGTAATTATTTACAACTGCTTCTTCTTTCAATTCCCCTTCAAGTAAGATTTTGGACACATGTTGTCCGATATTCTGTTTTGAGGTGTCAAAAAGTTCTGCTATTTGATTTTGGTTCATCCAAACCATGCCATCTTTAGTATATAGCGAAACAGATGCTTTCCCATCCGGCGTATTGTAAATGATAATGTTGTTTTTTTTATTCATTTATACCTTCTTCTACATAGTAAAAACGTTAATGATATGCTACACATAGAGCTTCGTAATTGTGGTCCACCAATGAAAACATACTTCTCGGTAAACTCATGAAAATACTCCTTAAACTTCCCTAGCCCGTGTACCATGATTCACCCCTTAGAGCTTCTTCGAGAGCTTGCTCAACCCGTTCATCCTTCTGGTCCTTCAAACAAGCATACAATGATGCCAAATCTACCTGTTCTCCGCAAGAAAACAACTCGGGTGGATATTTCCATATCTCCAGTACCATACCCATTTCATCCAAATCTTCTTCAGTAATCAAATGCCGATTACCCACAGCAAACACCCTCTGCCCTGGAGGATTCAGCATGCTTACCTGGGCGAGAGCTTCCAAGCCAGATACCAGAGCATTCAGTGGAACCTTTCTCACAAAAATGGTTTTTTGCACTGGAGATTGCAAAAATTCCTTTCCTCTCTTAAAAAACAAGGGGTTTTGAATTTTCCTGTACACCTTGCTTTTGCCGGTTTTCCCACCTACCTCATAGCTCAATAAATCGGCGTCATATAACTCATTTAAAGCTCTTGATGCCGTCATAATCGTCATTTTCAGCATAAGTGCCAGTTGAGTAGCATTGATTTCTTCAATTTTGCCATATAAAAAATAAAGAAATGTGAGTTGGGCACTTAGAGTAAAGCTCTTTGGTTTTGTTTTGTTTTCTATGTAAGCTTTGGATAAATGCATCCCCAAAAAAGGAAGAAAAATTTGGTTTCCCTCAACGATAAAAGGTATTCGCTTGGTAATCAGGCTTCTTCTCTTGTATGGCGTAATGCCCTTAAAAAGAATGACTACTTCTCTTCCCTGGATAGTTTTAACCATACTTACCTGTTTTTGGAGCTCAGAAATATAAGGTAGCTCCTGAATAGGATCAAGCAAGATGCAGGAAACATCCAGTAAGGTCATTATATAAAATCGGAAGGAATTTCTCAAAAACATGGGGAAAATCGAGATATCGGAACAAGGTTCTACTTTAGCATCCACATCCAAATTGTCCTTAATATATCGTTCAATTGCAGTAATCACAAAACAAGTTCTCCTAATATAACATTATTTTCTTCTAATATAACATTCTTCATGTTACATTGCAAGTTATATTACATTGATCAACCTGGAACATGCTTAACTTCAGCGCCATACATGTTTTCTCTCGAAATAACCAGTACCACCGGCGTGATTTTGGGAAAGTTTTGGTACCAGGGATCGCAATTTTTCAAAATAGTTCAATCGCCACTATTCCACCATCTTTACTTTTTCAGTGCTGTAATCGGTATTACTACAACGCCGTCCGGTCTAATATATGCAGCGTTTGACATTCCGCAGATAACGCATAATACGGATGGCACCTTCCCACCGTCTTTACTGATACTGTCTCGAATATTGATCAGAGATGTTCAGCTTATGGGTAAATTATTCTATTTTTTACCCATTATAGTCGCCTTATGGGTAAATATTATGTTTTTTTACACGTGTTTTTTTGTAAATAACTCGAATAAAGGCTTATTGATAAAAAAATGGTTGGTTCCCATCTTTTCTTTTTGTAGAAAACCACCAACTGATAACTCGTCTAAATATTTAGCTGCTGTTTTACGTGTTACGCCCAAATCACGCTGGATAAACTCAATTTTTGTATAAGGATGACAGAATAAATTATTGAGTAAATCTTGACTGTAGAATTTATAATTTTTCCTAATCCTATGCTTATAGTCCATCATCAACCGTTGAATTTCTTGTATTATTTGAATGGTTTCAATAGAAGTCTTCTCTATTCCATCCAACATATAAAGAATCCATTCTTCCCAGTTGTTGTGATCACGAATTCCTTGTAATAGATGATAATAGTCACTTTTGTGTTCAATAATGTATCGACTTAAGTACAAGACTGGAATATTCAAAAGATTTTTTTGAACAAGATAAAGAATATTGATGATCCTTCCCGTTCTTCCATTTCCATCGTAAAATGGATGAATACTCTCAAACTGGTAATGTATTACAGCCATTTTAATCAAAGGATCAATGTTCGAAATATCGTCATCATTCAAGTAACATTCCAGATTCTGCATTAAATCTTGTATATCTTCTTCATTTTGAGGTGGAACATAGATAGTTTCACCTGTTCTAGGATTTTTAAGTTCTGTCCCTGGCATCTTTCTAAAGCCTGTTTTATTCTTCTCCAACTCTGACTGAATCTCAATAATCATGTTATTTGTTAGAAGCCTGTTTTTGCTTACCAGCTCAAAACCTCTTTTTAGCGCTAAGGTATAATGTCTTACTTCCTTTGCAGAAGCATTCGAAAGATAGTCAGCAAACAACTCTTCCTTAAATAACTCATCATGAGTTGTAATAATATTTTCAACTTCGGAGCTATCTTTTGCTTCTTGAATAGAAAGAGTATTAATCAAAATGTTTTGATTAGGAATTGTTCCAGATAATCCTTTTAACTCAGCAAGACAACGATTTGCTTGAGAGCATTTTTTCAAAACCTTTTTTGTTTCTAAATCAATTGGTGGAGGTAATTTTGTTAACAAATGAGTATTCACCAAGTAAACTCCTTAGTACAAACCTAAAAATACATAAAATCTTCGCATAATACTACGCTCAATTCTACCATTTTTACATTTCAATTTGAATTTTTTTATTCATACATCCGACATGTATATTGCAATCAATGTTACGCA
>CAZOYI010000267.1:0-9477 GCA_964583965.1 uncultured Caldisericota bacterium | reverse complement strand
TGCTCCTCTGATTTAGGTTCCATTCTCCAGTTTACTCGCAATATTGTCTACTTAAAAGACGGCGATCTTGTTCTTTACGATCACAACAGCTACCACATTTATGACATCCATACCGGAAAAGAAATTCAACGCCCTGTTGAACAATGCGATATTCGCATTGAAGAAGCGAATTTAATTGGATTCGACCATTATATGATGAAAGAAATCCATGAACAGCCCAAAAAAGTTCAAGAACTGTATGATCTGCTTGAAAATACACAATCCAATACAGATGAAATGATTCATCTCATCGATCAATCCGAACATGTGTATTTAGTAGCATCTGGCACGTCCTATCATGCAGCCATTGTCGGTGCGTATTATCTCAATCATTTAGCCGGTATTCACGCTGTTCCTGTTTTAGCAGGCTATTTCAACGAATACTACAACGTATCTCCCACAGCAAAAGATGTGATCTTCTGTGTATCCCAAAGTGGTGAAACAAAAGATGTAATCAATGTCATTAATCCAATTCTTCACAACACCAGTGCCAAAATCATCAGTATGGTCAATGTAATTGGCTCATCCATTGCTCAAAAATCGGAAATCGTAATGAATGTTGCTGCAGGATTAGAAACAAGTGTTCCTGCAACAAAATCTTATATGAATCAGCTTTTTGCTTTTCTGTATCTGTCAACCTATGCTGGAAAAAAGAAAGACTACGATAAAGCAAAAGAAGTCTATCATTTACTTCCCAAAATTCCTCAGTTACTAACAGCTACTTTGGAAGAAACGAAAGAAGATGCAAAAGAAATTGCAGATTTACTCGTTAAAAGAGGATCTGACCTATATTGCCTTGGATATGGAATCCAGTATGGTACTGCACTAGAAGGCGCTTTGAAGATTAAAGAAGTGTACTACAAGCACTGCGAAGGGATGTATTCTTCTGAGTTTAAGCATGGACCTCTTTCCATTGTAGACGAAGGGTATCCCATTCTTTTCCCCGCCAGTCCCGCAGACGATCATATGGTGATCAGTCACATCAACGAAATTCGAGTAAGAAAAGGAAATGTGATTCTCATATCTCCACAATACCACGGCTACGCGAAAGCTGCATCAAGGTTGATTGCAGTTCCCGATTCCGATCACTACTTCATTCCTCTCACTACAGTGATCGTTCTTCAGCTTATTGCCTACTATGCAAGTGTTCAGGCTGGTCTAAATCCAGATTTCCCTAGAAATATCAGCAAAACATTGACGGTAGACTAATGCATAGAGAAAGACCCTACAATCAAATTCGTGAAACTCGCATTACTCCGTATTATTTAGAAAAACATCCTGCTTCTGTTCTGATCGAAATGGGCTATACAAAAGTTCTTTGTGCTGCCACCATTGAGGAAAAAACACCTTTTTTCCTCAAAAATGGAGATATCGGCTGGATCACAGCAGAATACTCCATGCTTCCCTGTAGTGGGGATGGACGGAATACAAGAGACACAGGAGCTCATCGAAATGGACGTAACATGGAAATACAAAGACTTATCGGAAGAGCTCTTCGAACTGTTTTCGATTTACATTATTTAAAAGATTTGACAGTTACGCTAGATTGCGATGTAATCCAAGCAGATGGTGGAACTCGAACCGCATCCATTACAGGAGCTTTTGTTGCTAGTATGCTTGCGTTCCGACTCCGAAACATCAGCCCAAATGTTTGCAGTACCAAAATTGCAGCCATCAGTATTGGTATGGTACACAACGAAATTTTACTCGACTTGGATTACCAAGATGATTCTCAGGCTCAGGTGGATTGCAACCTTGTTATGGACGAGGTAGGGCGTATCATTGAAATTCAAGGTACAGGCGAGAAAAAACCATTTACATTAGCGGAGTTGGATACTATTCTTTCCCTGGGATATCAAGGAATTCAACAACTCATGGAACTACAACAGCAAGCCTTGCAAATCAAACCTCCCCCAACATGCAAATCATCCTAGCATCCTCCAACGCACACAAGGCAAAAGAGTTTCAAGAAAAGCTTCAATGCTGCTCTGTAGAAGTGCTGCTGTGTTCTACACTTGGAATTCAAGTAGACTCTTCTGTTGAACGGTTCCATACCTACTACCATAATGCGGAAGCAAAATGCAATGCAGTATACCAGCAATTGAAAGATCCAGATTCTTCCATGATCGTTGCTGATGATTCTGGCCTTGAAGTTCCGATATTGGGAAATATTCCCGGGGTACACTCTGCACGGTTTGCATCATCGGGAGATGACCACGATAACCGAAAAAAACTACTCCAATTACTCCGATCCTATACCTTCGCTCAAAAAAAATGCCACTTCAAATGTGTGCTATGTTGCCGATATCAAAACAGATTCTACTACTTTGACGGCAGGGTAACTGGTTTTATTCTTGGCTTCGAAAGAGGACACGAAGGATTCGGATATGATCCCATTTTTTATTATCCCCCCCTTTCCAGAACTTTCGCAGAGATCCCATCAGATCTGAAAAACCAAGTAAGTCACCGCGGTAGAGCATTGGAAAAATTGAAGATGCTTTTTAAAACTATACCAAAGGTGGGACTCGAACCCACACGAGGTTTAACCCTCACTAGGACCTGAACCTAGCGCGTCTACCAATTCCGCCACTTTGGCATTCTGAAACATTTTAGCATGTTTTGGGGTAAACTCCAAATATGGGGGTATGGTTTACTTCCATTTGAAAAATGGTATAATCACTTGTCGCTGATCGCGGAGAGATGGCCGAGCGGTTGAAGGCGCACGCTTGGAAAGCGTGTAGGCGGGATGACTGCCTCGAGGGTTCGAATCCCTCTTTCTCCGCCATTTTTTTGAATACAAAACAAACACTTATTGATTTTGATGCTCGTACTGGACACAATCATGGAACGAAATTTAGGATAAGACAAAACTGTCTACCCCAATTGTACAAAGATATCATTACGATATTGTAATTATCCCTTTAAGGATTTTTCGTATTGAGTAGATTTGACGACTGTCCAAAACATGTATAATGGAGAGAACGTAAGTTTTCATTTATAAGGATAGCACATGATAGATTGGTTGCATAAAAAAGCAAAAACCAGATTACAATGGGTATTGCTGGATTTTTTGATACGTGTTCTTTTTTTGTTGATTTTGATTGTACTTGGCATTTATTTTCTTCCGGATATTCTTCCTTCTCTCTATATCATCAACATGAATTCCTATGCATGGACCCTTACTATCGTATTGTCTCTACTCATCCTCGCATGGGGTACATATTCATACCGATATCGGAAGAATAGTTTTCAAGACAAACTCTCTCACCACCACTACAAAACCGTGAATCACAGGGCAAGAAAGCCCATTTGGATATCCTTGTATAAGGTATTTATCTCAGCCCCCATTACATCCTTTTTTTGTCTTGTTTTTCTTCCTGCTCTAATGCTCCACTTTTCTCCTTTTCACGATATTCTAACTCTTGTTGCAGGGTCTTTCCTTTACCCTCTTGAATTTATTTTTATTGAAGGGCACTCTGCCAGACATTTCTTTTGGCAAACCGTTGCTTGTCTATGGATTCTCATGATTACGTATGTTATTCGAAGTTTTGTTTTTCCAGTCTTTATATGTATGGTCATATCTGTATCACAATTATATGCTTCTAAACAGATTGCATAGAACGCATCCTTATGAAGTCTCAGGATACCTTTTCTCAGAGATGGAAGCAACAAAAGCCCACCCAGTCCTATATCGTTTCTGAGCCCAAAACTTCTTATCAACCATCACAACAAGCTTTTCCTGCTGAAATTCAGCAGATATATAAAAAACTCACAAACCGATATTTTGACGTGTCTCTTGAAGCTGTTTTTAGGGGGAGAGAAATATCCACAAGCGAAGGTTTGTGCTATTGTATTGAAAACGAAATCCCTTTTTCCGAACCTGTTAGAGAAGTTGAGATTACAAAAAAAAGATTACAATCATCGCTTCAGCTCATCCCAGGAATTGGTCACCAAACAGAACACCAACTCCACCACCAGAGAATCTTTACATTCTCTCAAATACCCACGAATTCTAGATTTTATTCCACGGCACAAGCAATTATTCATCAAATTGAGAATGGTCCCTACGATGAATTGTTTTGGAAATTCCACCAGATCTATGGCAAGGATCACCCCGATTTACTGCAGATGTCTCGCTTAATACCAGTAGAGAAACTGTTTTTTGTTGACATTGAAACCATGGGCTTGAGTTCTCAACCTATTACTTTGATTGGTTCTGGAAGAATACAAGGAAATTCATTCCATGTGACGCAGTATTTTGCACGTAATATTGCAGAAGAAACTTCCCTGCTATCAAGTTTTTATCATAGTATCCAAAGTGGTGATTTCTTCGTTACGTTTAACGGAGAGTACTTTGATATTCCTTTCATCAAAAATCGTTCTCAATATCACAATCTATACCATCCCACCTATCCAGCTAACTTCGATGCCCTTTTCTTTGCTCGTAAAATATGGAAAAAAGACCTACCCAATTGTAAACTGCAAACCATTGAAAAAGAGGTCTTGCATATCCATCGAACAGATGATGTTCCAGGAGCTTATTGCCCCATGTTTTACCAGCAGTACTTGCAGACCAACCAAATAGGAACAGTTGTTCCTATTTTACAGCACAATCAGCAAGACATTGTATCCTTGGCAAAGATATTCTTTCGACTCCAGCAAATATGGCGATAGAGCCATTTGAACAGTCATGAAGATTCAAAAGAAGATTTCTAAACTGCTTTCTTCAAATCGAGTTTTAAGTCATCTTGAAGCACATCGAATCCTCGAAGAAAAACAAGCTTGTTTTCAATCTGTACCCACACCTTTTCCTCCCCTTCTTGAACAATGGATTGAATCCAATCATATCCAATTGTACTCTCATCAAGCGAAAGCTGTTCAAGCCATGCGATCTGGTTCTCATGTCATTCTGACCACTCCAACTGCGTCAGGAAAAACTTTATCCTACAATCTTCCCGTTATTGAAGGGATGCTTCTAAATCCTCAGGCAAGAGCGCTTTACATATTTCCTACCAAAGCACTCACCAATGATCAATGGAAAACACTACAAAAAATAGATACAGAGGTAGATAAATCTCTACATCCTGCTGTATATGATGGGGATACCCTTCGTCAAAAGCGATCCAGAATACGCAAGCACTCTAGAATTATTTTAACCAATCCCTACATGCTCCACATGATTCTTCCATGGCATCACTTGTGGGGACACTTTTTTTCCTCTCTTGAGTATGTTGTATTGGACGAAGCACACTACTACAGAGGTGTGTTTGGTTCCAATATGGCAATGCTCATTCGTCGATTAAAACGTATTTGTTCTTTTTATGACTCCAATCCTCTTTTTTTCCTTTCTACCGCTACTATTGAGAACCCTGACTCATTTTCTGAACAGTTAATCGGAGACGAGTGTGTTCATATTCACGAAAATGGAGCCCCAACGGGGAAAAAACATTTCCTTTTATACAATCCCTACAAACAAGAAGAAGGTTCTACGTCCAATATTGAAACAGAATGGCTTTTGGAAGAACTGGTAAAATCAAATATTCAGACACTCTGCTTTTCTCTCTCTCGAAGAAATACCGAATGGATTACTCGCCAGGTACAAAAACACTTTCAATCCAAATTTCCCTTGCAGAAAAGTCCTTTGGTTTCTTCCTATCGAGGAGGATACCTACCAGAGGAAAGAAGAACGATTGAGAATCAACTAAAAAAAGGAACGCTCAAAGGCATTGTTAGTACAAATGCATTGGAAGCTGGTATCGATATTGGGTCTCTTGATGCTGTTTTGATGAATGGTTATCCAGGTACAATGATATCCACGTGGCAACAAGCAGGCCGCTCGGGAAGAGGTACTGATGAATCTTTAGCAATTCTTGTTGCCAGGCAAAATCCCTTGGATCAATATTTTATGAAACATCCCACGCAATTTTTTGATCGCAAGCCTGAATATGCAATCATTGACAACCACAATCCCTACATTTTGTGGGGACATTTATTATGTGCTGCAAAAGAAATTCCTATCACCCTTGACGATACATTGTATTTTGGTGATTCTCTTCAAGAAGAACTGGATATTCTAACCCAAGAAAAGTTTTTACGAAAATCTCACGATAAGTGGCTATACAACCTTTCTGAAGAACCCTTCAAAAAAATATCGATCAATAATATTGGATCAGAAATATTCTTGCTATATGCAGAAGGCAGGCTTTTGGAAACACTTGATAAAGAGCAAGCATTTCGAGAAGCATACGAAGGTGCCATTTATTTGCACCAAGGAGAAACCTATCTGATCAACTCACTGAACCTGGAACAACACACGATTCATGCAACTCCCGCTCATACTCCTTTTTCTACAGAACCCCTTGTTCACACAGATGTCACAATTTTAAAAAAGTGGAATCAACAGAAATTTTCAACCTTTCAGCTTTCGTTTGGCAAGGTCCATGTTACCGAAGATTATTATTCGTATCAAGTGAAAAAAGGGACTACGATCATCAAAGAAGTTCCATTGGATTTACCAAAAAATCGCTTTGATACTACCTCTCTTTGGATAGATCTCGATCCAGGAGTACAACAAGAACTTCTTCATACCATTGACACTCGCAAACTACAAGGAGGCATTCATGGAGCAGAACATGCCATCATTGCAATCATGCCTTTGTATGTTTTGTGCGATCGAAGAGATTTAGGAGGAATGTCTACGCTGTACGATCCTGAAACAGGTGCCACTAGAATTTTTATCTATGATGGATTCCTGGGAGGAATTGGATTAAGCGAAAAAGGATACTCCCTAATTCACACCCTTCTTCAGTCAGCTCTCGAATTGGTTGAGGGATGTTCGTGTGATGCAGAAGATGGATGTCCTGCATGTATCCATTCACCAAAATGCGGGAATGATAACCAAATCTTGCACAAAGCATCCACCATTCTTTTCTTGCGCAAGTTGCTTGATAAAGAATCCGGGAAATGATATCTTCTGTTTTCTTTCTTTTCTTTCGCTGAGTATAATAAATGAAAACAATATCTTGGGGGTTGTTATGAAACATACATTTCTTCGAAATTTAGTTTGTTTATGTACCGTTTTTTTTCTTCTTCCCATCCACATGTCTCTTGCAGAAGTAGACATTGTGAAAGATGTTTTGCAAACAATTGACTTCACCAAGGAAATGTGTGTTGTCAGCGAAGAAGCCATTCAAAAAACCTATGGAGACGACCCTTTTCGACTTCCTTTTTTTAATGAACAGCTTCGCAATCCTTTGCATACACCAAGTATATTGAAAAACAATATCGACTATTGTATAGCCAATCGAGATTCTATTCGGAATGTTCATTGGTATACTTCCTATCGACTAGGCTATATGGTAGCTGCCTATCCACAATACGAACCTACCTATGATCACCGCATTGTAGAAAGTGCTCCTCTCTTGTACGCAATATCAGACATATACACACTCCACCAAAAACCACTTTCAGCATACTCATTTTCACTTTTGCAGTCAGAAACAAAGGAAATTCCTCTTGAGCTGCAAAAGGAAATTGCCAGAGTACTGTATGCATCGATGGAATTTGAACTCGCCAGAGATAAAGCTTTCTCCACAATACCAGAATTGGATTTGATCAAAGCATTCCAAAACCCTGCTGCCATACTCACCGAAGACGGATGGGATGAGATAACGTATCAGGTAGCATCTGAGGCTAATTTCGGACAATTATATTTTGCTAGCATTGTGTTAAGCCATCATTTGGATGCACTTTTAAAAATACTACCTTCTCTTTCCATCCAAGACTCTACATCATTTTCAGCAGAAACCCCAATGGGATCCATTCAAATCCATCCTAGCCAAGATACAATGCACACCAATCGAAATGTTTTGTTTTCGCTGGATCTTGGAGGAAATGATACCTACCTGAATAGTGCCGGTGGAAATGATTCATGGTTTAATCCAGTCTCTATTTCTATCAATATGGCAGGCAATGACATTTACCGAGTACAAGATCCATCTGTATACTCCCAGGGTGCAGGTGTTTTTGGATTCGGGGCACTTGTGGATATGCAAGGAGATGACCATTACAAAAGCATTCAATATAGCCAAGGGTTTGGTTGCTTTGGAGTAGGCATTTTATGGGATCAAAATGGAAAAGATCAATACGACTGCGACTATCTTGCACAAGGTGCTGGTATTTTTGGTATTGGAATTTTACATGATTCTGCCCAAAGCGATACCTATCACACCTATTCTTTCAGCCAAGGATTTGGTTATGTAAAGGGTTTTGGGCTTCTGATGGATGATGAGGGAGATGACACATACATCGCAAACGATGAAGACGTAGCAGGAACCAACCCACAATCGTCTGACCATAATACAAGCTTTTGCCAGGGAGCTGGCTTTGGGAGAAGAGCAGATCTTGCAGAAGGCAATTCGATGTCTGGTGGTATCGGTATGGTGATCGATATGCAGGGCAATGATGCCTATTCTTGTGGCGTCTTTGGTCAGGGTACTGGCTATTGGGCTGGCACTGGTGTTCTCTATGATCAAAGTGGTAATGACTCTTACAAAGGAGTTTGGTACGTTCAGGGAGGAGCTGCTCATTTTGGCATTGCACTTCTCATGGATGACCAGGGTGACGATACCTACAATGCTCTTATGAATATGGCTCAAGGTGCTGGTCATGATGTTTCTCTTGGGTACTTGATTGACCGCGAAGGCAATGACGTATATACTTCCCCGAATCTGGCATTGGGTGGGGGAAATACAAACGGTCTTGGTTTTTTTGTAGACGCACAAGGAGACGATATCTACCAGCTTCGAAAAGCAAATGCAACCAATTTAGGAAAAGCCAGTTGTGAGCTCTTTCCCAAAACTTCCTGGCGATACGGTAAACTTACTATGGGTTTGTTTATTGATCGCGGTGGCGAAGATACATATGTTTCAATGGATGAAGATGGAAATTTTACTATTCCCTATGATCGAGCTGGGAACGGAAAAAGCTGGTCCTTTATTCATGACAAAATCATCAATACGCTAGGGTGTGGAGTGGATACCTCCGAGGGTGCCATTGAAGGCTTACTTCCTTTGCTTCCTGAAACAGACACACCATGATGAATATAGATATCCTTGTGATGGCGGGAGGAAGTGCTCCGTCGTGGGCACATCCTACAGTTCCAAACAAAGCATTGATTTCTGTTCACGGCAAACCTTGTATCCAATGGGTTCTTGATGCAATAGTAGCTGCACAGAAAAATCCAGAATTACAAAAACACTATACGCTTCGTTCTATCCTTTTAGGAACAGATACTCTACAGAAACAGGGAATCTCAAATCAGTTTGATACGTATGTACCCTCTCCTGAAACCAACAAATTATCAGACAATGTCCGGCTTGGTGTTCATGCATCACAGGGAGACTACATCCTGATTGTTACAGGAGATATTCCTTGTAT
>CAZOYI010000266.1:0-4161 GCA_964583965.1 uncultured Caldisericota bacterium | reverse complement strand
TTAGTATTGTGAGAAACCCACAGGCTATGCAAATCCAAAAGTTTTGATTTGCATAGTTATCCAAACCAAAATAAAATCCAAACTTTAGAATAAGACCCTTTGCAATATAATGAATTAAAGCAAAAAGAGTTTGGATTTTATTTGCAATGTACTATCATTGATTCCATCAAAAAAGGAGTCAATCATGGATTTTGTACATTTGAATACAACCTACGAACAATTATTATCTGACATGAAAGAACACGACTATTGTGATTCTTGGATCAGGCGATTCAAAGCGACAATTAACTGGCTAATTTCTCATCCCAAAGCCAGTGAGTGGAAGTCTTACCAGGATGCATATTATGAAAAAGAGAAAGAGCCTACTTCAAAGAACAACCTCCAGAACTTTAAAACCTGCATCGCCTCTATTGCACAGTTTGATGCTACTGGAGAATTTCCTAATGGATACCATCATTTGTCATTTATCCCTACCGATTCATATAGCAAACTTTTTCCTGAATTTAAAAGCTTAATAGACTTCTACCGAGCCCAAGATACGCAATCCGGAAAAAAGAAGAGTACGACAGTTTACATTGAATCACAGAATGCGGCTTCTTTCCTATACAACATGCAGATAAGAGGATGCAATACACTCAATAAAATCAAGGAAAAGGATGTTATTTCGTTTTTTATCTCAAAAAATGGTAATGTTAGCAAAAGCAGGACGGTCAGGTCATCTCTCAAAGTGTTTTTTGAATATTGCGAAAGATTTAGTAATGAATGTGGAAGGCTTTTGTTACATCTTCCAGTCATAAAGAACCATCGAAAGATCATTCAATACCTGACAGACAAAGAAATTGATGATCTGAATAGAACAATCGAAGATCCAACAAATAATCTGTCGTTGAGAGATAGGGCTATAGCATGTTTGCTTCTTTACATGGGAATGCGCAGTTGTGACATCGCTAAACTGGTTACTAGCTCCATCAACTGGGATCGTGAAATGATTGCAATTAATCAGCAAAAAACGCAAGAACCTTTAGAGCTTCCGCTATTACCAGTGGTTGGCAATGCCATCTACGACTATATTTCTAAAGAGCGTCCTGCATCTGTACATAAAGAAGTATTCCTTACCACGAAGAAGCCAACAAGAAAGTTGAAATCATGTTCAGTCAAGAGTATTTGTAACAAGTTGTTAAAAACCGCATGTATACGGCAAGAAAAGGGGGCAAGAAAAGGAACTCACATATTTCGTCATCGTCTTGTTGCATCCTTGCTTGGAAATGGTGTTCCGAAACCAGTTGTCACACAGATTCTAGGACATACGGCATCAGAATCATTGGAAGCCTATACTTCTGCTGATTTTTTTCACTTACAAGAATGTGCCCTGTCCATAGAAGACTTTTTACTTGAAGAAGAGGTGTTATCAATATGAAAGAATATGTATTTCACCTTACACATCTTGCAGAATTCGTTTCCTTCAGAAAAGCATCTGATTGTTGGAACGAGGACAATTATGCTTTGAATCTCCGTCTTTTTGATGGTTTTTGTGCAAAAAATTGGCCTGACTTGACATGTCTAACCCAGAAAATGGCTGAAACGTGGTGTGCAAAAAGAAAAACAGAGAAAAATAATTCCTGTATTGATAGAGCGAATGTAGTCATAGCCTTGATTAACTATCTAAATGCTAGGGGTTTATCGGAAGTAATAAGGCCAGAACTTCCCAGAAAAGAAAAAGAGACTTACATTCCACACGCATTCCTGCATGATGAATTGGAACGGTTTTTCCATGGATGTGATACTGTTCCAAAAAAAGCCCGCATGGATTCGATATTAACGAGATTATGCATATCAACTCTCTTCCGCTTGCTCTACAGCTCAGGGATCCGTACAACTGAAGCCAGACTTCTTGGAAGAAAAAATGTTGATCTAGAGAATGGGATTTTGAATATCGTATATTCAAAAGGACGGAATCAACACTATGTTGTCCTTCATGATTCCATGGTGAAGTTGTTAAAACAATACGATGGAAAGATGCAAGATATATTTCCAGACAGAATCTTCTTCTTTCCAAATACATACGACCATCCACATGGCAGAAAATGGCTAACAGATCAATTTCGTATGATATGGGACAGGGTTAATCCAGAAGTTCATGCTGTTCCTTATGATTTCAGGCACAATTACGCAATAGAAAATATCAATAAATGGATATCAAAGGGCTTCGGGTTTGATGATAAGCTTACCTATTTAAGCAAAAGCATGGGCCATTCATCTGTGGAAAGCACAAAACGCTACTATTCACTGGTTCCTGCTTTGGCTGACTTGATTGAAAAACAAACCAGTAAGGATTTCGATGAAATCATTCCGGAGGTGAAGTATGAAGAAAGCGAATTCTGAAGCAATTGCAATTTCCAAATACATATTTTCCTTCATCTCCGAATTTGCACCAATCCATAAGACATCAAGTGAGCATACCCTAAAGTCATACAGCACTGCGATTACCATATTCTTGGAATTTCTTGAAACATCGGAAAAGGTTTCGCCAGAAACTCTGAATCACGTTCATTTCGAACGCGTTGTGGTTGAAAAATGGATTCGATGGCTAAAAACTGAAAGAGGCTGCTCTTCTGCGACCTGTAATGTCAGACTGGGATCGTTAAGAGTCTTCTTGAAATACTTGGGAAGCAGGAACCCTGAGTTTCTGTATCTCAGCCTCGGAGCGACTGTCATTCCCCTAATGAAGACCCGAAAAACCAAGGTTTGTGGGATGTCAAAGAAAGCGGTGAAGGCTCTGATGGCTTGTCCAAATCAAAAGACAAAAATTGGGATTAGAGACCTTGTGATTATGATCATACTTTATGCAACCGCGTGCCGAATAGATGAGTTGCTTTCGCTTAAGAATGGACAGCTGCACCTATCTGCTTCCAAACCCTACGTAAATGTCATCGGCAAAGGAAACAAGGTTCGTACCCTGTACCTTCTTCCTAAAGCAGAGGCTAGCATAAAAGTATATTTAAGCCTGTTTCATGGAAGTCATCCAGATCCAAAGGTCTATCTATTCTACTCAAGGTGCAAAGGCATCAATTCGCAACTTACACAACCGGCAGTAGACAAGCGCCTTAAATTGATAGCAAATGAAGCTTACAAGCAATGTTTAGATGTGCCATTGGACCTACATGCCCATCAATTTCGGCACGCAAAAGCTTCTCATTGGCTTCAAGACGGAATGAATATTGTCCAGATTTCCTTCCTTCTCGGCCATGAAAACCTTACAACAACGATGAAGTACTTGGACATAACTCTTGAAGATGAAGCAAAGGCACTCGCTACACTTGAGGATGAGAAAAGCCCGAAAACTGCTCCAAAATGGAAGAATGAAGATGGATCACTGAAGTCTTTCTGTGGGATGAGATGTTGAAACTAACCAAAAAAAATCCAAACTTTTTTTGCTTTAATTCATTATATTGCAAAGGGTCTTATTCTAAAGTTTGGATTTTATTTTGGTTTGGATAACTATGCCTGTGGTGCGGTAGGTGGTTTTACTCGGACAATCTGTACGGAAAAATCAGCCTCCTGTGATACCATATCAATAGCGGTTCACAACGCATTTGAACAGGAACACAGGAGGCCAAAAGATGTCTGGAAACAGCTTATCACATACGAGATGGGATTGCACCTATCACATCGTGTGGATACCAAAATACCGGAGAAAGATGCTCTACGGAGAATGTAGAACAGAGATAAAGGAAATATTGCGAAGCTTGCTGGACAAGAAGAAGATCGAGATTGTGGAAGGATCTATCAGCAAGGATCATATCCACATGAGCTTGCGGATACCCCCAAAGGAGTCGGTATCTGCAGTTATGGGATATCTGAAAGGAAAGAGCGCGCTGATTCTATTTGATCGGCATCCAGAATGGAAGCGCCGGTCGGGACGGGATAGAACGTTCTGGGCAAGGGGTTATTTCGTATCAACGGTCGGCCTGAATGAAGAGGTTATCAAGAAGTATATCCAGAATCAGGAAGATGCCGATAGGCTAGGCGCTGAAGAAGGGTAAACCCCTTTAGGGGTAGCCAGTACTAAGTGCGTTGTGAACCGCAGCTTTAGCTGCAGCTAGTACCATGCCCTTTTAGGGCGGTTATAAAACCTCCGGCTTTGCCGGAGGATATGTTATT
>CAZOYI010000265.1:0-9316 GCA_964583965.1 uncultured Caldisericota bacterium | reverse complement strand
ATGCTGCCAATGCAGAGGAAAGAGATATTATGGTGCAGTGTCCAGCCTGTCTTCAGCATGTGCTAGAAGCAAAAGAAGTATTGTCTGAAGAAACCGATCTTAGAGCAGACGTGGTAGAAGCAGTAGGCAAAAACGTTGCATCCGATATGAAAATACGTCATTTTACTTCCATCCTCCATGATGAATATGGAATTGATAAGATTCGAGAAAAAGTTACTACTTCACTGGAATCTTTACATATAGCTTCTTATTATGGTTGTCTGATTGTTCGTCCCCCTGAATTAATGCAATATGATGACCCAGAAAATCCAATGGTCATGGACAATCTAATAGCTGCTTGTGGAGCTCAAACAGTACAGTGGCCATTTAAAACAAAATGTTGTGGAGCAGGTACTGCTATTTCGGATACAGACATATCCCTAGATTTAACCTATGAAATTTTACGAATGGCGAAAAACAATGGAGCGGATTGTATCGCCGTTTTATGTCCATTGTGTCATAACAACCTTGATCTCAGACAAAAACGTATTGAAGAGCGATATGGTGAGAAAATGGATTTGCCTGTTTTTTATTATACACAACTTCTTGGACTGGCTTTTGGTTTGGATCCAAACATGCTTCAGTTAAACCGTTTATTTGTGAATCCTTTTCCTTTGCTGAAAAGCAAGGGAATATTGTAAAGGAGGCTGTGATGGCAAGAATTGGGGTATTTGTATGTTGGTGCGGATCCAATATTGCTGAAACCGTAGAGGTTAGTAAAGTTGCAGAAGTTTCAAAAAATATTCCTGGTGTTGTCTACTCTGTAGACTATAAATATATGTGTTCTGATCCAGGACAAGAACTGGTCAAAAGTGCTATCAAAGAACACAAATTAACAGGAGTTGTCATTGCTTCATGCTCACCTCGTATGCACGAAAAAACATTCCGAAAAGCTGCTGCAGAAGCTGGATTAAATCCTTATATGCTTGAAATGGCGAATATTCGAGAACAGTGCTCCTGGGTTCATGACAACATGGATGAAGCGACGCAAAAATCCATCGACCTTGTACGTATGATGGTTGAAAAGGTGAAAAGAAACAAGCCTCTGGAAGATATTAGCATTCCTGTAACCAAAAAAGCGATGGTAATTGGTGGGGGTGTAGCGGGTATCCAAACAGCCCTCGATATAGCTGCTGGGGGTATACCAGTGGTGCTAGTTGAAAAAGAATCTTCTATTGGGGGGAAAATGGCTGCTTTGGACGAAACATTCCCCACACTAGATTGTTCGCAGTGCATTTTAACTCCCAAGATGGTGGAAGTCGCGCAACATCCACTTATTCAAATCATGAGTTATTCTGAGCTTGAAAAATTAGAAGGATATGTGGGGAATTTTAAAGCGACCATTCGAAAAAAAGCCCGATATGTGGATATTGATGCCTGTACGGGTTGCGGTACCTGCTGGCAGAAATGTCCTGTAAAAGTCGATTCTGAGTTTGAACAGGGCATGGGAAAGCGAAAAGCAATCTTTATCCCTTTCCCCCAGGCAATACCCAGTAGACCCCGAATAGATGAAGAAAATTGTTTGAAATTAACAAAGGACCGCTGTGGCATATGTGAAAAAGTATGTCCCACCAATGCCATTCATTATGACGATAAAGACGAGTTTATCGAAATAGAAATAGGAGCCATTGTTGTTACAACAGGGTACAAAGTTATGCCCGTTTCTGCCTTCCCAGAATATGGAGCAGGACAATATCCCGATGTTGTAACTTCGCTACAATTTGAAAGAATGGTCTGTGCCTCAGGCCCTACATTGGGTGAATTAAAACGACCATCCGATGGAAAAGTCCCTGAAACGGTTGTATTTGTAAAATGCGTTGGGTCCCGAGATCCAGAGCATTATCACTCCTATTGCTCAAAAATTTGCTGCATGTATGTTGCAAAACAGACTATGTTATATCGTCACAAGGTTCACCATGGAAACTGCTATGTTTTCTATATCGATATCCGATCCAATGGAAAAAACTATGAAGAATTTGTCAGACGTGCTCAAGAAAAAGAAGGAGCCCAGTATATACGAGGCCGAGTGTCAGCGATATACAAAGATGGGGAAGACATGGTTGTAGAAGGGGCTGATACTCTGATCAATTCACAGGTCAAAATCAAATGCGATTTGGTGGTATTGGCAACTGCCATGGAACCATCAGATGGGATTAAAGAATTGGCTCAAAAACTAGGGATTGGATATGATCAGCATGGATTTTTAACAGAAGCCCATCCCAAACTGCGTCCTGTAGAAACAGCCACCGCTGGTATTTTCTTGGCTGGTTGTGCTCTAAGCCCTAAAGATATTCCCGATAGTGTATCGGAGGGTAGTGGTGCAGCAGCAAAAGTTCTTGGGCTTCTATCTAAAGAAACCCTTGAAAAAGAAGGCGTTGTAGCTGTTGTGAACGAGCTAACATGTGTTGGATGTCAAAATTGCATCCGGGTATGCCCCTATAATGCAATTGAATTGAAAGATATTTGCAATCGACAGGGAGAAGTACAACGACAAGTTGCTCATGTAAATCCAGGTCTTTGTACTGGTTGTGGAACTTGTACACCAAGTTGTCCTTCTCGAAGCATTGAACTGCAAGGTTTCCGAGATACTGAACTGTATGCAGAAATCAATGCCTTAGCTGAGTTGTAGGAAGGAGATGCATATGTCAGAAAATTGGGAACCCAAAATAATCACATTTGTCTGTAATTGGTGTACGTATGCTGGTGCCGATTTGGCAGGTACTTCCAGATTTAAATATGCTCCAAATATTCGGATTATTAAGACTCCCTGTAGCGGGAGAATTGATCCTATGTTTATTGTGTCTGCTTTTGAAAAAGGCGCCGATGCAGTTTTAATTTCTGGATGTCATCCTGGAGATTGCCACTACAATGAAGGCAATTATAATGCCAGACGTAAATTTACCATGATGAAACGATTGCTTGACACCATTGGTGTTGATACTCGTAGAGTCATTTTTGCCTGGTGTAGTGCTTCAGAAGGAATCAAGTTTTCTCGCTTGGTCAATGAAGTGACTGAAAGCATCAGAAAACTTGGACCGTACAACGAATATCACCAGCTAAACCAGGAAGAGAGGTAGATCGATGCAAGAATTAATTCAGAAAGCAAAAGAACTGTTAAACAATAAAGAAGTCGATTTACTGATTGGATATCAAAGCGATGGAGACAAGAAAGCCAAACCTTTGTTCGTGAAAAATTCACAGCAAGCCGAGAAACTTGTTTTCAATGAATACTGTGTTCATAATCTTACCACATATCTGAAAAGATCAGATGTTAAAAAGTTGAAAAAAGTTGCAATCGTTGCAAAGGGTTGTGATATACGCGCATTGGTAATGTTGATCACAGAGAATCAGATCAATCGCGATGATGTCTATATCATTGGAATGAATTGCGATCATGTTGTTTCATCAGATGGAATGGGCGAAAACGAAAAATGCAAAGTATGCAAAGTCAGACACCCTCATGTTGCTGACATCGTTCTTGGACCAGAAGTCAAGGAAAGGTTATCCAAAGATCAACCGATTCACCATGCTGGTCTTGACAAATTGAACGCAATGTCACCACAGCAGCGATGGGAATTCTGGTTAGAAGAATTTTCCAGATGTATACGGTGTTATGCCTGCAGGCAAGCCTGTCCATTGTGTTATTGTGAACGCTGCATTGTAGACTACAATACGCCTCAATGGATTGACACTCGGTCAAATCCTAGGGGTAATTTCGCATGGAATATTGTTCGAGCTTTGCACTTGGCTGGACGTTGTATAGATTGTGGTGAATGCGAGAGAGTTTGTCCGGCAAACATTCCTTTGATGTTATTAAATCAATCTCTTCAAGAAGAAGCGCAAGAGAAATTTGGTTGGGAAGCAGGATACGATCTTGAATCTCAACCACCTTTAACAACCTTCCGCAAAGAAGACGATGAAGAATTTATTCGATAGGAGGGAATAATGGCTGAATACTATATTACTCAATCAAAAATGGATACGCTTCTAAGAGAATTAGCGAAAAATTCTGATATGGAAGTATTTGGACCCGTTAAAAAGGGAAATGATGCCTTCATTTCTAAACTGACAGAGAAATCAGAAGTGTGCTTCGATTATTTTACAACCGTAAACTCTATTAAAGAAGCCATGTTCCCCAGATTTGAACCCATTTTGAAATACAGAATTCAGACGGAGGGAATTACATTAGAAGACCTTCCCCCTTTGAAATCACTTGTTGTTTTTGGTGGGCATCCTTGTGATGCTGCATCTATTCCAATCATGAAAGATCTTTTCAATTGGGACTACAAGGATACATTTTATCTACAACGGATGGAAAATGCTGTAATTATCACATTAGCCTGTGATGAAAAAGATAAGGATTGTTTCTGTACTTCTCTAGGAGGTTCTCCTCATGGAGAAACAGGATCTGATCTATTATTGGAACGTGTAACCAAAGATGGATGGCAAGTAAAACTTATCACGGACAAAGGAACCAAGTTTACTCAAGAGCATGAAAGTTACTTTACAGAAAAACTAACTCCAGAAAAAGGATATCCAAAACTCCAAGATAAAGACATCCCTGTGATGTTCAAACCTGAGCGAGTGAAGCGATGGATAGAAAAGAATTTTGAAAATCCTTTATGGGAAGAATTGGCTTCCAACTGCTGGAGCTGTGCAGCATGTACCTATGTTTGTCCAACTTGCCATTGTTTTGACATAACGGATGATGCAACAATGTGGAAAGGTGTTCGTACGAAAAACTGGGATGCTTGCACATTACCATTTTTCACAAAACATGCTTCAGGGCACAACCCACGAAGCCAATCGTATGAACGATATCGACAGCGAATTTCTCACAAATTCAGCTACTACATCGACTTGTTTAACCATGTTTTGTGTACAGGCTGCGGACGATGTAGTCGAGTTTGTAAGGCTGGTGTGAATATCTTGGATATCCTGAAAAGAATTGATGAAGAATCTACAAAAGGAGAGAAATAATGCCCGAGAATATCTATGAACCTTACTTGATGGAAATAACAGAGATTCTACAAGAAACCCCTGACACACAAACTTTTCGATTGGTTTTTAAAGATCCTTTTGTAAAAGAGAAATTCTCGTTCAAATCTGGCCAATTTGGTTTGTATTCTGCCTTTGGTTCTGGTGAATCCACATTCTGCATTGCTTCTCCTCCTACCCGCAAAGACTATATTGAATGTACCTTCCGAACAATTGGTCGTGTCACAACTGAACTTGCCAATATGAATGTTGGGGACACCATCGGATTTCGCGGACCCTATGGAAATTTTTTCCCTCTTGAAGAAAAGTTTTATGGGAAGAATATCACATTTGTAGCTGGTGGAATTGGCCTCGCTCCTGTTCGGTGTGTGATTTGGAATGTACTGGACTTGCGCGACAAATTTAAAGATGTCCATATTGTTTATGGTGCAAGAACCTATTCTGATCTGGTGTATAAACATGAACTCAAAGAATGGGAAGGCCGTAAAGATGTTCATTTGGTCAAAACTGTTGATCCTGGTGGGGACACTCCAGAGTGTGGTTGTACCATAAAATGGGATGGGTGTGTTGGTTTCGTACCAACGGTACTTGACCAATCGGATATCAAGGGAGGGAAGGACGACATTGCTGTTGTTTGTGGACCTCCCATTATGATTAAATATACATTGCCAGTGCTTGAGAAAATGGGTTTTGTACAAGAAAACATCTATACTACACTGGAGAACAAAATGAAATGCGGCATAGGGAAATGCGGCCGTTGTAATGTTGGGAATTTCTATGTTTGCAAACATGGCCCCGTCATTAACTATGCCGACCTTTCTAAGCTTCCTCAAGAATACTAGAAGCTACAAAAACAGCCCAAAAAGCGGAGGTAACAAGCCTCCGCTTTTTGTGTTCGTAATAGCAATTTTGTAGAACAAAGAAAGAAGTACAATGGATTTTTTAGAGTCCTTTAAAATTCCCCAGGTTGAGTATGGCCCAGTTCCAGTATGGAATTGGCAAACCAACTCATCCATGGAAAGTTTGCTCAAAATGATTCAGGAATATGCTTCTCATGGTATACATGAGTGCGTGGTGGATGCTAAAATTGTGAACAATTTTGCATCAAAAGAAATACAAAAACTTTTTACCTTGTGTACTTCATCCAACGTTTCATTGTGGCTTTATTTAAGAGGGTGGATCTATACTCCCTATTCAGAACTCAATTTTTCTACTCTACGTCTATTGCGATACCCAATTCTTGAGAACCGAGTTTTGAATCTAGCTCAATATGATGGAAATGTACGCGCCATATTTTTACAAAAGGGCGATGAATTCAAGTATATTCCAAATGTGTCCAGTCAAGATCAAGTTGTTCTACTAGCCGATGAAGCTGACCAATTATTGATCTTTCAAGAAGAAGATTATGTACCTTCTAAAGAAGAAATCACCGACCTGAACTACTACATTCATTTGTACGAAAGCGAGTTTAATCACGTGATTAAAGGATTATTTGTCGATCCGATTGGATTTTACCGTTTTGTACGCGACATTGCGTCGCAGTCCAATGGGAAAAAAGTATTATGGAATTCTGATTTGGTTTCTTCGGAGCAAAACCAAAAAGATACCATCGATATTCGACATATCTACCGACTTTGGATTGATGAACCCAATCGTATTAGTCGATTTCGCGTACAATATTATACAGCACTCAATAGTTTGTTTAAAAAACATTATTCGAAACCAATCTTGCAGCGATGTAAAGAAAAAAATATTGAAGTGATTGGAAGATTTCATTTTGATGAATTCTTAAACGAATCGATTCAGAATTACCGACATTCCGATATTTCTACAGCAATTTTTTCCTATGCAGAAAAATTAACAAGCTCTGCTTCCTGGATTAATCAAGAAAAAAGAACGATTTCAGAAACCTATGCATTTAGTCAATGGGAACCTACACTTCAACAGATGAAAGCAAATGCCGATTGGGAGTTTCTAAAGGGAATTGACAAAGTTTTGCTATATGGTGATCCAGATGATCCGGATGTATCAAAATACTCATATTGGGAGCACTTCAAAGTGTTCTCTGACTATGTGAAAAGAATGGGATATATATTATCCAATAGCGAGCGTTTATGTAAAGTTGGAGTGTACTACCCTATAAAAAGTTCATACGGGCTTATGGTACCAAATCGATGGGATCAAGTAGATATCTTAGAATCTTTACTTAGTGAACTTTCAAATTTATTGTTGTCTCATCAGATGGATCACAACTTCCTCAATCATGAGAAATTAATGGAGGAAGATCTAGAATTCTCCATGATTATTTTCTGCCGTTGTAGCTGCTTGTATCTTTCTGAGCTAAAACGGCTTCAAAGATATGTGGATCAAGGTGGAAGCGTGTTGTTTCTACATACCATTCCTAGTATTAGTGTAAACGAGAAAAATCAGGACGAATTTGATGTTGCAATAGCAACTCTTTTACAATCCGATAAAGTCTTGTTTTTTTCGCAGAATGAAATTACCAATCCACTTACTTTTTCTATGAATCCCAGACCTATTTTTCAAGCATTTCAAGATTACAATATTAGCTCAGAAGTTCGCCTATTGGATCCTGATCCCAACATCCACATTATTCATCGCATCAAAGATAACAAGAATTTCTACTTTGTGGCTAATCTTGGGTCTAGTGTTGCCAATAATGCTCTCATATTTCCCGATCAGCATAAATTAGAAATGTGGAATGCAGAAAACGGTCGAGTCCAACCCATTCGAATTCGATACCATGAAAAGAAAGATGTATATTCTGTACAGCTGTATCCTCATGAATCTAAGTTATTTGTTCATGACCCTTTAAAAGATATTGTTCCTTCCTCTGTGTTTGTTTTCCAAAATGGAAATTACAAAATTGGGGGAATTCCTCTAACCGTAAATGGAATTCCTTCGACTTTTGTTTTGCGAGGAGATTGGGAGATTTCGATAAATGGAGAAGATTCCTTCATTACCAATCTTTCTTCCTTGCAGCAGCTATACGTAGACCAAAACGGGATTTTTAAAGTTGTCTACAAAAAAGATTTTGTGATTCCCAACGAATATTTGCATTTTGGTTTAGTAGTAGACTTAGGACAAGTGAGGGACAATGCTGAACTGTATTTTAATGGAAAATTCTACGGGCTTCGTTGCTGGCCTCCATATCGGTACCAGATTTTTAAGGCACTACAAAAAGGGGAAAATTCTATTGAAGTTCGTGTTACCGGAAAGATTCCAAAACAAACCATTGGATTAAACCGTAGAGAGGGCTTAATGGGTCCTGTTCAAATTATACCTTACCAAGCACTATAATGGAGTAATTATGAAAGAAGAATTGGTTCAAATCTTAGTTGAAAATGGTGATATAGCAGGTTTGTTAAGTCTCCTGCGAGATCCGCGATACCCCTATCGCCTTGAAATTGTCAGGGCGTTGAGCAAAATGAAAGATAGAGAAATATTTCAAGCTTTGATTGATGTTTTACGCTTAGATCCCTCTGAAGAAGTACGCAGTACTGCTGCTGAAACATTGGGGTTTACCAAAAACATCTCTGCCTTAACCCCTCTTATAACAGCGTTAAAAGATCCCTCTGGGATGGTTCGAGCAAAAGCAGCACAAGGACTCGGACGATTGGGTGATAACCGAGCGGGAACACAACTAATGAAAATTTTGGAAGATCCACATCCAGCCGTTCGCAGAAACGCAGTGCATGCTTTGGGAGCAATAGAGTATACCAAGGCTTTTACCAGTCTTTGTAACCGCTTGGATGATGAAGATCTATATGTAAGATCATCCGCAGCAGGTGCTCTGGGTAGACTGGGTTGTCAAAATGGAATTCAGGTGCTAAAAAAGATCCTGCAGGATCCATCTGATAAGATTGTACGATCTGCAATAGAGGGTCTTGGAAGGCTTTTGTATCAAGACTCTTTGGATGTTTTAGAAGAATTTGAAGCATCGAACCAGTGTCCTCCACGAATTGAAAATGTTCTCAGACAAACCATTCAACGATTGGCTACAAAATTGGGGCAGAAAGAAATGCAAGATATGGTCGATGATATCAAACAAAACGATGCCAATGTAACATACAAAAACTTTAAAGAAATCATTGACAAAATCAAAAATGAAGACCTTTGATACTTTGATAATTGGTGCTGGCCCAGCTGGAATGATGGCTGCTATCGAGGCTAGTAAAAAAGGCAGCGTTTGCATTGTGGATACCAATTCTTCTCCAGGTAAGAAGCTTCTTCTAACCGGAGGAGGTCGGTGCAATAT
>CAZOYI010000264.1:0-3740 GCA_964583965.1 uncultured Caldisericota bacterium | reverse complement strand
TCTTCGGATCCAACTGATTCTTTTTCTATTATTGATGCAAGCGTCATCACTTGGTTCCATGTCCATCTTAATTCTTTGGCACGAGTGATATAGTTATCTTCAATAAGGCTATCATACTGTTTTAACATTTGTTCAATGATCTTTTTTGCAGTAGGTTGAGAGATGTAGTAGGTTTCAGGATACAAATATCCTTCTAATGAATCAGTTTCCAGAACTTCTTCTTGGAAGCGAAATGGAAACCATCCTCCATTCATTTTGGTTAGTTCAATAAATTCCAGCGGATCTTCAATCATTTTTTCCTGATACAGCATCATGGCGATTTGGTTGATCGTCCAGCCTTCTGGAACAGTGTAGGTGTAAACCTTTTCCTGACCTTGGATTAACCACCCAACCAACTCTTGAACATTCTGTATTCCATCTTCCATTTCGTATTCTCCGCTTTTTATTGTTGCATCTACTTTTTGAAAACGAAGATACAACTGAAATACTTCTGGATTCCCGATTAATCCAAGTTCATGAAGCTTGGTAGCAATTGAATCGATGGATTCCCCATCTTCAATCACAAAAGAAACAGGACCATGATAGGAGACTTGAATACCTTCTTGGAACCATGAAAATCCCATCCAACCAGCGAAAAATAGCATTCCTAAAATGGTGATCAAGAGCAGCATATTGCGCTTCATACGGCTTTTCTTTGAATGAATATCTATCGTGCGTCTATACTTCATTTCCCCTTCTCTGTAAATAATCTTGTAGTAAAATTTGGGCCTCTATCATGTCTTTTTGAGATCTTTCTTCTAGCGTTCTTTTTTTGGATTTGTGCTTGGATGTTTGTGTTACTTGTTTTGCAATTTGAGAAGTAAAACGCTCATCAAACAAAAGAACTTTTTTGGATGGAAAAAGTTGTTGCAATTCCTGTGAAAACTTTTCGGCATTCTGTGTTGATACTGTACTTTGGTTTTTTAAATTCTTTGGGTGTCCCACTATTAAAAGAGAGGCTTCTTGAATTTGAGGAACCTTGGTCAATAGAATCAAGGGTTGCTGAGAGTATTCATCCGTAGGAATTGAACACTTTGCAAAAGAAAAAATCTCATTTTCGTCGGTTATAGCAATCCCAATATTCTTTGTTCCATAATCAAAAGCAACTATCATAATTCCATTATACCATAGTTATAGAATGCGGAGGGCTAAAGAAGTACAATGGGCTACACAATACCCGCATGTGACACATGATTCATAATGAATATAAATTCGATCTTCTTGAGCACAATACTCCAGGGCATTAAACTGGCAAGCTTCCGTGCATTTCAAGCACAAACAGCATAGTGAGCGGTTGTAAAACAACTTCTTTCTTTCAAGATGTAGGTCATTGGCCATTTCGGGAGTATACGTTTTCTCAAATAATGCAATATCAACAATGAGTTCTTGTTTATTTTTTACACCTATTGCAACAGAATGCTTATATGGAAAATCTCGGACCCAAGATAAAGAATCATAAAAATCCTTGTACAACCTTCCACCGCCAAGTGGTTTCATAACAAAAAGACCTACTCCAGCATTGTAAAGATTTTTAATATTCTCAATTTGCTGCTCTAGTGTGCCATGAATCAAACCATGTCCTACTTGATTAAAGATTGGATGTATCACTTCGAATTCGGGATGAAGCAGCAGTTGTTTGGTTAACTCAACAGAATGTGTAGAAATACCTATTGCTCGCACTTTACCTTGTTTTTTTGCATCCATAATAGCTTCCAGGGCACCTTTATGCCCTTTTAAGGTATAGATGCTTTCTTGTTCGTGGAGCATAAAAATATCAAAATAATCCCGCTTGATCTCTTTTAGTCCGAATTCAATCTCTTCCATCATGCCTTCATAGTCGGGCTGATAAGATTTTGAAGAAATCACCATTTGGTTTTTAATATGAGGGGGTATATGAGTAAAAAAAGAATAGGTTTGGTATAGATGAGCAGTATCAAAAAAATTGATACCTTGCTCAAAAGCATACTCTAGCAGAAATTGGCTTTCTTTAGGTGAAACATTAGCCTGCAATGGACTTAGCACAAGAGTGCCAAATGCCATTTCAGAAACTACAATTTGTGTTGATCCTAAAAGCTTTTTATTCACGGTTTTGGAGATATTCCTTTAGCGTTTCGGTAATACCCGAGATATCAGAGGATTGAAGAACCCCTATTGAAACCAATTTAGGATTTCCTCCACCTCGCAAGGAATACTTACTTTGCAAGTGCTTGATTACATCTTTACAGTTTATCTCACCAGTACTTGCTATCACGCCTATAACCTTGTCTTTGGTTGTAGATGTAATAAATAGTAAAATCGGTTTTTCTGCTCTGCTTCTTAACTGATCGGCATATCCCCGTAGCATATCCATATCTGCATCTTTCAATGAGTGGATCAATAGTGAAAACGCTCCATGATCTTTTGCTTTCTTAATCAGGTCACAAGCAGAAAAAGCAAGAAGGGAATTTCGCAAGGATTGAATCTCTTTGTCTTTCTCTTTCATTTCTTCTTGCAGCATTCGAATGGACTGAATAAAATCAACACCGGGTTTATCAATGATGTGTTTGGCTTCTTTAACCAGTTTTGATTCATTACGACATTTTTCAATTGCTTTGCTGCCTACAACAGCTTCTATTCTCCGTAGGTTCGACCCAATGCTAGATTCCTTAATAATGCTAAACAAGCGGAGCTCTGAGGTGTTAGCAACGTGAAGTCCACCACATAACTCTTTAGAAATATCGCAAATTTCTACAATTCGCACTTCATCCCCGTATTTTTCTTTAAACAGTGCCGTAGCACCTTCTTGAACTGCTTGCTGTAAAGATTTTACCTCGGTTTTAACGTACTCTGATCGAGCAATCCAATAATTTACATCGTCCTCAATTTGATAGATTTGCTCCATTGTTAATGCTTCAAACGCATTGAAATCAAAACGTAGAGAATCTGGTTCGACACAAGATCCAGATTGATTCACATACTCTCCGATGACTCTTTTTAAAGTTGCATGGAGCAAGTGTGTAGCAGTATGAGCCCTTCGAATTCCTCTGCGAAATTCAATGTCAACTGTGATCTGAACAGCATCTCCTTCTTGCACTTGCCCCTTTTCAAGACGCGCTTCGTGCACAATTAAATTTTCAACAGGAGAAAATGTTCGAAGAATTTTGAACAATCCATGATCAGATTGAATTGTTCCTCGATCACCGATGGGACCACCTTTTTCAGGATACAGCGTTGTTTGGTTGACAAATATGGTATATATTTTTTCTGCTTGATTGGCTGTAGGTACCGATTCTCCCTGAAATAGTATCTTGCGAATAACCGCACTGGTGGCATCTCTTTCATACCCTAAAAATATGGTATTTCCGATTTCATTGCGGATGTCCACCCAATAATCGGTTTCTGAAATTGTGTCGGAAAAAGTATGCAATGTTTTTGCACGTTGTTTCTGCTCATTGAGCAGTGAAAGGAATTCTTTTTCATCAAGGTAAAGTCCTTTTTCGGCTAATAATTCTTTCGTAAGTTCCACCGGAAACCCGTATGTATCATGAAGTTTAAAGGCAATGTCACCAGGAAACATAGATGCTACTTTAGAGGCAGCTTCTTCAAAAATCCTGTATCCATCGGTCAGAGTTTTGCTAAATTGCTCTTCTTCATTCGTTACAACAGTCTTAACAGTGTCTTGGTGTGAACGTAGTTTTGGATATTGGTCCTCCATCTGATGA
>CAZOYI010000263.1:0-3651 GCA_964583965.1 uncultured Caldisericota bacterium | reverse complement strand
AAGATTGATATAGGCCAGACTGATAGCGATCATTCCTAAAGTAATCCACACTACTTTTGGAGATATGTTTTTCCGAAGGATGATATAGAGAATAGCTAGACCAGGGAGGAAAAAAGCAGTGATATTTCGCATATAATACATCGCATCTGGGTCCTTATTCCGAGGAAAACAAGATGGGAAAAAATCAGGTAGTTTTGCAAAAAATCCCCCTAATGCGATTAACAGGCATATAAACAAAATAGGCATCATGGTTTTCCAAAAGCTTTGTTTAATAGCATTGCCATCCCGATAAGGATCCTCCTCAACAGGAGATTCAACAGTGATAGCATCAGGTTGTTTTTCAACAGAAGATTGCACCGAAGAAGTCGGCTCTAAACGTTCCTTCCATACTTGTAACAATAGATGGTCTGGATTTTCTTTAAATAGAATCTCAAACACTTCTTCAAACTGCAATGGATTCTCTCGATACAAAAGCTCCATCGTATGTGGATCATTCATTGCTTTCAACATACGTTTTTTCATGTTATGCTCCTTCGTGACCTTATTGTAAATTGTCTAGTTTTATAACAGTACTAAAAGAAACCCATCTTTTCATTTCATCACTCCTGTCGAATAGTACTTCAGATATCTTTCATCCTTCAATGATTTTGTAAACTTATCAGCAGTATCATTTTAAACAAGAATCTAATAAACATTGTAGTATTAAAAATTAAGAAGTCTTTACAACACTCAAAAAAAATGTTTTCTCGGTGAAACTTTTCACTATTTTAGGCAGTATTATAAATGTAGTCCCTCTTAAAAAGTTTGTCCGTCCCTTTTCTCCTTTCTTGGGACGGATTTTTTTCTTCCCCTTTGATGTGTTTTCTTCATAATTACATACACTATAGGTAACCTTTAAAACACGGGGATAGAGACTGAGAAAGTTGAAGATAAGGAAAGCAAAGAATTAATCGAAGCTGACCTACAAGAGATTGAAAACATGTTGAGATAAGCTGTTGAAATCAAAAAACCCGAGGACTTTAAAATCCTCGGGCAATAAATAATTACCGGAGAAGAAAATGAGTTCCTTCTTCTTTGTATTATACATTTTTGTGTATATCAGTAAAGTGCTTTATAGTTTATTTCGCGTTACAATACAAAGGAAAGAAAATTCTCTGGCGTAACTACTTCAAGAGAACTATCAGTGTATGTCTCTAAAAAAGTTTTACTCCCTTTTGACGGATTCTTACTCTTCCATTTAAATTCATAGCCATAAAGGGCACCATCTCTTTCTTCAATATAATCAATTTCTTTTTGATCCCAGGTTCTCCAGAAGAAAGAATTAGCATAGATAGATGAGTACTCTAGTTTTTTCATTCTTTCGACAAAAAGAAAGTTTTCCCACAATGAACCAACATCATTACGCATGGACAATTCGTTGAAATTAGCGATTAAAGCATTGCGAATACCGTTATCGAAGAAATAATACTTCCCCTTTTTCGTGATTTCTTTTCGTAAATTTCGGCTAAATCCTCGTAAATTGAAGATTAAGAAAGCCTTCTCGAATAAGTCTAAATATCGCCCTACCGTTTTTTTGTCAAGACCAATCGTCATTCCGATCTCTTGATGTGACACTTCATTACCGACTTGAAAAGCTAGAAGACGAAGCAAGTCATGAAGAACTGCTGAACCCTTGACACGCTCAAGTTCAAGAATGTCTTTTAATAAAAGAGAATGAACAATCTCATGTAAAATTTCAACCTGATCTTTTTTAGATGACTGCGTGATAACTTCTGGGTAAGAACCAAATATCAATCGTTTAGAGAGCTGTTCACGTAATTCAAACATAGTATAGTGTTGATTTAGTTCTCTTTGTGAAATCGGATACAATCGTAAAGTTCGTTTACGACCTACCAGAGGTTCGCCTATTTTGTTTTGTAGATCAAACGACGCTGAACCAGTTGTTATAACTTTAAGAGAAGGATTATGATCAACCATGATTTTTAATCCATACCCAATAATTGGAATACGCTGCGCTTCGTCAATGACAAATAAGTCAACACCTTGAACCAGTTCAGATATGGATTGAATGCTTTGAGAACCAAGTGCTTTTTGTATCGAAATATCATCTCCAGAAACAAAGCGGTAACGTAGTTTCGTAGTGTTTAAGTAATGCTGAATCAGTGTCGTTTTTCCAACTCTTCGTGGACCATAAACAACGAGCACTTTTCCTGCATCTAAAAAGGAATCAAGATCATCATAAACACGTTGTATTCTCATAGTATTATCTTATCATTATCCCCGTAATTGTCAAATTACGGGGATTACAATTCCTCGTAATTATGTGATTTGGAGGATTTTACTACTACCCTAATAAAAGTAGCTTCTCCTCCTTTTCTTTACATTTCTCTGTTAGGGTGAACAAGTCTCAATTTCTTTTAGAACTTTGATAGCTAGATCATCTGTGTTGTCTTCATGGATTTCAATAGAAGGGTAAAGAAATTTCCATAGAGATGCTGTTGATCCTTTTGAATACTGCTCAAACAGTTCTTTTTCATCACGGGTAAGGTTATTCAACCATTCTTTTGTTACTTCATAAGAGGACGAAAGCTTTCGAACACTTCCTTCATGCAGTGCACACGATACAAGCAAATAATGAGACTGGGCATTTTTAGCAAGCCATTTAAGTGCCTTTTGCAAAGCAATCCGATATTTCTTCATGGCACTACCAGAATGAATAAGTCCTAGAATAAATAGTGCGGTTGCTTTTGTTGCATCAGCATCTTTCCCAACAGATCCATCTGCATTTTGCATTAAGGCAGCATTCTGAATGGCTACACCTAAAGGTCCCATAGAGTCTGCTATCTGTTGAGAAATTATATCCGTAGAATGAGTTGAAGTTTCAAAAGCATCCACAGGGAGTTTTGCAAAATGACTAAAATCCTCTAATGATTGAAGTTTAGATCCATTTCTCATTCTCCTTGAGGGTGGGGCTGAACAATCCAATACGGTGCTTCCCAGGTCATAACGCGGAGCTCCCTCGCAAGGTATATCCATATTCCAGTTTCGGGGAGGACATACTGGGATTTTTACAAACTTTGGCATCCCCTGTAATTTTTCTTCTCGTGGCATCACTGCTACAAGAGATGTAAACCGAGATAGAACTCCATACTGTATGGAAGTTTCAACAATTTCCTTTTCTAAGGCATGATTTCTTGTGTGCGAATTGAACTGAAGGATAGACTCAAGAAAACGAATCTTCTCTAGTGCCCACCACGAAGACAATTTCTCTGCTCCTTCTGAAATGACTTTTTCTACAATTGGCATAGAATCAGTTTTGTCCAGCAGCTGGTAGTGAAGATCAAATGAACGAGTAGTTGTTTCTTTGGGATGTTGGAGTAAAAACTGGTACAATTCTCCGCTAAAAAGTCTTCTGGGGGGAGGAGGAAAGGCTTCAAGCTCTTGTCCTGTATTGTCCACAAACTTTACTTCTTCTAGATATGGACTATGAATGCGAGAAAACTGCCTGAGTACTTTATCGTCAATCATTTCTCCAGGATAAATGTATTCAGCGATTCCATTGCCTGTTGTTGCTAGTGCATCTAAAAAAGCTTTGTTGACAGCAGAATCAATACCAAATGGATAAATATGCACTTCTTTTTCGTATGCTTT
>CAZOYI010000262.1:0-6158 GCA_964583965.1 uncultured Caldisericota bacterium | reverse complement strand
TCGTTCTAGTTTATTGATAATCCCAAGGACGGCATCTTTTTGAAAATCATAGAGTTTTTTCCAAATAGCAGATTCTTTAAATCCAGTTTTTTCGTTAGCGAGTTCATCTTCAGAAATGTCTTCAAGGAATTCGTCAAAAATATTGTATAGAATCAAGTAATAAATGAATTCAGGGGAGTTTTCTTTGTAAAGATTCGAAATAAAATCAACCACTTCTTCGGTAACATCCTTTAATAAATTTTCATCATGCCAAATTTCATGGAAGTTATCAATGTATTGATTTGTGGTTTCGTAGTCGTCTGTTTTGGTAATCTGGTGAAGAATGGAGTTATCCTTTTCGAATCCAAAACCTGCACTACTAAATTCATTAAAACCCATATATGAAAAAATGTTATCTTTGTTCAGTAATGTAAAATGTGGTTGAATATATTTTGTGCTGGTATTGGTTTTGAAGATGGCTTTTTGCTCAATCCAATTTTTACACTCTCTAGCTATTGCTTTACCTTTTAGTTCGTTTATTAAACTTATTTCGAATTTTGTTCCACCAATTGCTTTCAAACGTTCTAAAGAGTTGATTTTGAACTGCCTCTGCTCCTTATTATTCTTGTTTACTTCTATAAAAGTGGGATCAGTGAAGATAAAATGAAGCGAGTCTATTGTTCTTAGTTGTTCTTTAAGAGCATAATAACCATACATTGAGAAAATACTTGCAGCTACCTGTAGTTTTGTTTTTTTTGTGATATTCGCTTTAATATCGTTCCCAACCTTGTTTGTTTTGTTGTTAAATGTTTTTATCATACAATTTTTTAAAAAACCACCCATAATAAATTTCTGAGATAGAACAGAATCACCACAAGAACATTATTATGGTATGATTTGATCCAGAAAATTCAAGCAAACAATCATTATTAGAACAACTAGCTCGAAAACCGAATGTATAAAATTGTATGAGTACTGTAAAAAAGATATTTTTGAAAGATCGTCTATATAAGGGATAAAACTGATCTTTTTTGTTTCTGATTGTGGTGTCCTCTCAAATTTGTAAAACCCTTGGATCGAAAGCAACCAAAATTCCAAGCGTGCATTGCTGTTATCATTCTAAGACATTAAGCAATGAAGTTGGTAAGAGCTATGATTCAGCTATTTCTAATGTTTTTTTCTATATAGTCTTTAAATTCTTCATTCATATTCTGGTATCCTCTTGCGGTCTTTGTTATCATGTCATGCATTAACATAACAATAGGACCTTTAAAAGTTTCAATCTGCCTGAATCTAGTAATAGTGTGTTCGATATATTCTAGAAAAAAGTCATGAACACCTTTGTAAAAAAAAATCATGAAGCTTCCTCCCCATGAAATTTTTTTGTAAGAAGTAATCGCATAAATTTGTGGTTTAAAGAGCATCTCTTTCATACCAGGAGAGATTACTTTTATGGTGATTGTTGTCCCTACTTCCAATTTTCCCTCAACCAACGGTATAAATGAATTCCACTTTTTCCAAGAACCGAAATCAACAAGATTCTCCCACACTTCTTCTATAGAGGCGTTTATGTCGATCCAGGAATCCAGCTCCCTATAAAATAAAGCTTTCTTTACTGCTATCTTACACTCTCTTTTTCCACTAAGATCTGTAGTGTTCATTATTCATCAGCACCTTTATTTTGATTATTCGGATTTAAATACCGCATGTCAAGGAATATTTTACCTATTCAGTATATCATAGTGTCTTCTGTTTTAATTTAGAATTTCATTTTCCCTATCTTCACAAATGCCTTCCACATTTCATCTATATATACTATCATGGTATGAAACATGGGAGTTTGTATGGATAGCATTTTAAAATTTCTCATACGATATCGATTTTTTGTCATTGGTTTTTTTCTTGTGATAGGAATGGTATGCGGAGTTTTAAGACAGCAAGTTCAGGTCAATTATGACATTTTAGATTACCTCCCTGCAAAAAGCCCATCCACGATTGCAATACAGGTTATTGAAGAAGACTATGCACAGGCAATTCCTAATACACGCGTGATGGTAACGGACGTAAGCATTATGGAAGCGCTAGAATACAAAGAAAGCATATCGCAAGTTGATGGTGTTTTAAACATTCAATGGCTTGATGATGTTGTATCAATTACTGAACCTATTGAATTTCAAGACCCAGATGTTGTAGAGACCTATTACAAAGACAATAGAGCATTATACCAAGTTACGATAGATCCGGAAAAAAGAGTGAAAGCAATCCGTGACATTGAAGATATTGTTGAAAAAGGTGCCATTTCGGGTGCATCGGTACATGTAGCGATGGCAACAAAGTCCACTTTAGATGAGATTCCAACTATCGTCCTAATCTCTATACTCTTTGTGCTACTTGTTATGCTTTTTACGACAAAATCTTGGATGGAACCAATTTTACTGATGAGTACAATTGGTATCGCAATGGTCTTAAATGCCGGTACAAACATACTGTTTGGAACGATTTCTTTTATTACCCACGGCGCTGGTACAATACTTTTGCTTGCTGTCACACTCGATTATTCAGTTTTCATGTTGCATCGTTTCCATGAGTACAAAGAAGATGGTTGTGATACAGAAACCGCAGCTATCGAAGCTGCAAAAAGTAGCTGGAGTGCTATAGCAGCTAGTGCTGTTACAGATATGGTTGGATTTGTTGTTCTTGTTTTCATGAGTTTTACAATTGGCACCGATTTAGGTCTTTCTTTGGCTAAAGGCATCCTAATTTCTTTATTTACTGTATTTACCTTGCTTCCTGCCGTATTAGTTGTTTTTCAACAATGGATCCAAAAAACAAAACATTCTGATTTCTTTACGAAACTACCCAATATAGGCATGATTGTTTGCAAATGTATGATACCGTTTTTGATTCTCTTCTCTATTATCCTTGTACCATCATTTTTAGCCTACCAGAAAAATCAATTCTTCTATGGAGCAGAACATATATTCGGAGAGAAAACGAAGGTATACCAAGACAGAATTCGAATTGAAGAAACGTTTGGCCAGCTCAATACTATGATGCTTTTACTACCAATTAGTGATATCTCTTCAGAAAAGACTTTGGTGGATGAAATCAAGAGAATATCGACCTATAGAAATTCCATTTCTTATGTTGAAAACATTGGTGTCGAAATACCATCTGCATTTATTGAAAAATCAATCCTTCAAAACTTACATTCCGATCGTTATACCCGTATTATTCTCCAATTTGAAACAGACCATGAGGGCGAAGTACCCTTTCAAACAGTCCAAAAAGTTCGTACCCTTGCACAGCGTTACTATCCTGATGCATACCACCTAGCTGGTGATACAGTAAGTATCTTTGATTTAAAAAATGCAGTTGTCCGTGACCATATAAGGGTTAATCTGTTAGCAATTTTAGTTGTTTTTCTTGTTCTGCTTTTCACATACCGAAACTTTTTGTTATCATTTCTCATTGTACTATCTATTGAAGCTGCCATTTGGCTCAATTTATCTATTCCATATTTTCAAGATGCCCATATATTTTATCTTTCCTATTTGATTGTTAGCGTGATCCAACTAGGTTCTACAGTGGATTATGCAATTCTCTTTACAAGCCGTTACAAGGAATTCCGGCAGTCCCATTCTAGTCTAAAATCCATCCAAATGACAATTTCTGTATCTTTTCTTTCCATTCTAACTTCTGGTACGGCCCTTGTGATGATTGGCTTCTTCCTTGGTTTCATTACGTCTCATGGAATTCTGCAACAAATCGGATTTTTTATTGGTCGTGGTGCAATTTTCTCTTTGAGTATTGTCTTTTTTGTGTTACCTGGATTGTTCTACTGTTTTGATCGATGGATTCAAAGAACTCAGTGGGAATCTATGTTTTCTAAGAAAGGAGGATGACATCCATGAAGTATGATGTAAAAGTTGTATTAAAAGGTGTGTTTTCAATATTTCTTCCAATAGTAGTTATGTTTAATCCCTTGTCGACGTTATCAATGCAAGGAAGCATGAACAAAGAAGAAATAGTATATGGAATACTTCAACCTATCGGTACTTGCGAGGCAATCTATGTTGTTAACCATTTTCCAGGTACACCCCCATTTATCGATTATGGTACCTATGAATGGGTGCGAAATTTAACGAATACAACTCCTTTGTCTGTACAGTCCAGCACTATTGAGATACCCTGTCAAGACAGTGATTTCTTTTATGAGGGAAAAACAAAAAACAATATGCTACCATGGGATTTTTCTTTTGCATATGAAATAAATGGAAAACCAACACCTTCAAGCGATCTTGGTGGAAGTGAGGGAGAATTAAAGATTACTATCACTATAGAACCTGGCCTATACGAAAACACCTTTTTTTATGAGAAATATGCATTGCAACCCATTGTAACATTACATTCTGATCAGTGCGAAAACATCCACGCTCCTGGTGCCACCATTATAAGTACAGGAAAAGAAAAAAAACTGATGTATACCGTTCTGCCAGGAAGTCATTGGGCAAGTACAATTACTGCAGATGTATCAAATTTCTCAATGAAGCCCATCATGATTCACGGAATGCAGCTAACGGTACCGATTGACATTGATCAGTTTCCAATTAACACTGATATTTCAAAGTTTCAAGATTCAATTCATGATCTTCAGCAAGGATCTGCTTTATTATCCAGTGGAGCAACCGATTTAACACAAGGAGCAAGGAGAGTCTCTAAGGCGTCGCATACAATTCATACCAATACGCAGGATTTTACAGTTGGGATTGATCTCCTTGCAGACGGAATTAACGAAATGCAAAACAAGGTTGGTTTGATGCAGAATCATTTCCTAGATCTTAATGATGGTTCTTCTCAAATCCTTGAATCATTACAATTGCTTGATGATCAATTACAAAGCTTAACTCTAGAAGTAAATGAATTGGAACTACTACTAAATGCTTCATCAGAAATTCAAGATGGAATCAAAGAACTCTCGGAAGAGACAAAAAAACTTGCGAACTGTATCCAGTATTCCTATTACCGCGAGCAAATTCGTAAACAAGGATTGGATATTGAAGATTTAAAACAAACGAATACAGAAGCTATAACTCAAATAGAAGAGCAAATCGTCGATCTAACCGATATCTATGAAGAACTAAAACAAAAACCTGGTTTTTATGATATTTCGCAGAGAATAGCTCAGCAAATTCATCAGTTGAAGGACGTAAAGCTTTTATTAGAAGGGAACAATGCAGTTCATAATGGCACAAAAGTTTTTTTTGAAGAATCTTCTTCCGCTCTTGATATGCTTGCCAATGGAATGAAAACCGTAGAATATAACTACACTGTATTTCACGACAACATTCAATTACTAGTTCAAACTCTTATTGCCCTATCTGATGATATTCATGATCTCACAAGTGGCATACATGAACTAGCAACGAGTTATGAAGAAATGGATCAAGCAATTGGTGATGTTTCCATTGCTTTTATAGAAATGTCACAAGGGTGTTTTCAAATTTCTCAGGGAGTTATGGAGCTGCTACAGAAAACTAAAGAGTTCGCAGCTGGTACAACAGTATTGGCTACTTCTTCATCCGATTTACTAAAGGGAACTCTTGCATTAAAAAAAGGGTCTTCCGACTTGAACTCAGGAATATTTACTTTGAGCGAAGAAACAAAGGATTTGGATCAGCAAGTACAAAAACAAATCGATGATGCTATGGAATCGTTAACCGGTGAGACTATTTATCCTCCTTCATTTGCTTCAAAGAACAATGGCTCTATACAATGTGTACAATTTCATATCCGCACTCAACCGATATCTGCTCCCAAATCAGTTAGTTTGGAATCAAAAGAAAGTAGAACAAAAAGCTTTTGGGAAAAACTTTTAGATCTTTTTGGACTTTAAATGTGGGAGATTCGTATCGATTTTTCTGTTTACTAATTACCAGTGGCCAAGTTCCAGGTATCGATTGGCTTACCGTTCTTATCAACAACTTGTAAATGTCGGTAGCAGGATGCAGTAGCACATGCATGGTTCGGAACAATTTGAAGAATATCACCAGCTTTTATTTTTGATTGTTCTGATATCCTTACCCACCCAAGTTCTTCAGATAAAGAAAAGGAAACATAGGATCCCTCACAATTTCTACAGTTTGCTTACAAAGGGATTGTCTGTTATGTAGAATCGC
>CAZOYI010000261.1:0-5383 GCA_964583965.1 uncultured Caldisericota bacterium | reverse complement strand
ATCGCTGTAAACTCCTGTTAGGTGATACAACCTTTTCTATTATCCTCCCGTTTCTGGATGAAGGTAGCGAACGGCAAGGACGAAGTTGTATACGTATCGGATGTCTCCTTGGGGGCCAAAGAATTGAGGGTAGTCGGAGCGATTGCCATTTTTTGGATCACTGCGAACTGCACCAGCACCATGAACATCCATGATGCGATTGTTCATTTTCCCAAGAGCTTCCCCAAAGCAGACATAGGCAGCAGATGCATAGGGATTTCTTCCATCCAGGTGTGTGGTGCCTGTCCAATAGAATCCCCAATTTTGTTTGCCTGTTGCATCCTGAATGGGTGTTAATTGAAACTCATCATATATGGCTGGAGTACCCGTTGTTTGGGGACTTTTTGTGTAATCGATGATGCTTTGCAGTTCTTTTGCACTTGGTAGTCTCCAATCGTTGTATCCTGCTAAAGTACTTTTCTTGGCATATTGTTCTGCATCCTCAAGTGTCTTTTTTTCATCCATCGTTTTCTGCCACATGAGCCCTGTCACAAGGTCTGTAATCGTACCATCTCCGTTATCTTTATAGGAAGGAAGGTTTTGAAGGTAATGTCCATCTTGGCCATAGAAATCTTCCCCTTCTTGGATGTCGGTTTGGATGTTTTGGTCGCTATATAGGGTGGTTTGTCCTGTGTGAACGATGGGGTAAGAGTACGTTGTCTCTTCTGACCATGGCAATGGGATATGTTCAAGTAACTCTGTTTCTGGCTTGTCTGATTGTGCATAAACCCTCCCTTTGGCTTCTTTTGCAAAATGCCCGTAAAAGACAAAACTGGAGAGACCGATTAAAAAAACCAATGAGATCGCTATTTTGGTATAGTTTTGTTTCATTGTGCACTTCCTTGCCAAAAAGTTAAATGAATGAAAACATCTACCAAGAATACCTAAAGAAATGTTCAAAAGTTACACCAGTTGCACTTTATGGATTGAAATCATAATGGAATAATGTATCAGATGGAAGAATGTCTTGAAAGAGGAATAGAAGACTGATGATAAAAAGAGGGATTCCATCGTGTAAAGGCTTGTGGTTGAGTAGTCTTAAAAAGCTCTAATAAACGCATCATTCATTTACTCCTTACTAGTCTTTAAACTTCTCCTGTAAAGCAATTGGTTTGACAGGCAGGAAAAGATACTTTTTCGGCAGTATCAAATTCACACAGACGAACAGCTTGTTTCAAATACCACCTCGTTACTCATTTTCTAATAGTGGGGAAGGCCTTATCCATCCAACTTTATCGTCAATCTGTTTTATCTCTCCTTTGATATAGTATCAATGAGATCATTCAATTCATTCAATTCCTTTGATCTTAATTCCTTGAGAGCATTTAATTCTTCTATTTCTTTATGTAACCTTTCTTCTACCGATAAATCCGAATTCATGTCATGAATTGAAGATGAATCTATTGTCTTTTCAAAATCTTTCAGTTTAACATCTAAAACACCTATTGTGGATTTTAAACGTACAATTTCATCATTCATTTGATTACACTTTGTGTTTAAATGATACGCCCACATAATAGCACAAATTGTAACAATGATAGCTATTGCTGTAACAATCTTCAAAACGCCGTTAACTGAATTCTTACTATCGTTCATTTTTCTCTCTTTCTGCAAAAATTCATCTTGCTTCTTGCCAGCAATTGAACCCAATATTCCATGGAGATGAGCTTCTTTATACAAACGTGCCGTTGCGTCTTCATCATATACACTCACAGCATGTGCTTGGTCCACTATATCATTTTCTTTAGCAAAATGTTCGTAACTCGTTTTCTCCCAAAGTTCTTGACAATAGAAGAATGTACCATAATTGAGCCATCTATTATTGATGGCACAATGCTGAACTAGTTATGAAAAAGTACCAATATTTAACCAACTTCTATTCATCACGATGCAGATCTATCCATATTTTGTGTAAATCCAAACATTTACTCCTTTTGAGTAATTGAACACATCAAGAGATAGAAAACCTATCGTAATTCCCAATCAATTCTAGGAGAAAAACCGCTTGTAGTCATTTATATACTGAGCAGACAATGAAGAACCCTCTTGCATAAGCCAATTCGTAAATGAAACACGCCCTAATGGATGTTGGGAAGACACTAAATGATTCTTTAGCAAACCAAGAATTTCTTCTTCGGAAATGATTCGATCTTGCAAAAACGCATTCAGAATTTTTACGGCTGCCATGGTTATTCCCAGTGATGTCGAATATATCGGCCTTGGATAGCCACAAACACGTCCTATTTGTTGTACCATCTCCTTCATAGAAACAATTTCAGGACCTGCTAAATCAAGTATTTGGTTTGTATGGGAATGAATGGATTCAACAGCAAAATAGCCCACCTCTTCTGCTGAAATGGGTTGTATCAAGCAAGTTGAGGGAGACGGAAACACAAAAAAAGGAAAATGTCGCAAAAGCCAAGCAATGTTGTGAAGTAAAACATCTTCTTTGCCGAATACCAAAGTAGGCCGGAGAATAGTAAAGGGAATACCACTTTTCTGAATGATTTCTTCTGCTTCTGCTTTTCCTTTAAAATACGACAGTTGACTATCTAGAGAAGGATTGGAAACACTCATGTGAATGATTTTTTGAATTCCTGCTTGTTTTGCACATTGCACCAAAAACCCAATATTCTGTACTGCAGTTTCATGCATGATCCCTTTTGCGGGATACCGAATCCAATACGTATTGATTAGAATTGTGCTCTTCTGTAAAGCAGAAATGAGTAAGGATGCATCTTGAAATTGCAGCGGAACCACAGGTATGGAAGCAGAAGGATATACAGAAGGTCTGGGGTGATTGGTCAAGGATTGAAAAGGAATCTTTCTTCTTAATAGCTCTTGCCCAATATATCGACCCGTATATGAAAATGCACCTGTAAGAGTAACTGATAAAGATTTCATTTACTCAAATCCTTCTTACTACATGAAAAAAGCTTCTCACGATTCTCCTACAACTTCAATAGGGAAACTCCAAGAATACAGATTTTTACTCATGTCTGTTCCGTCATTCAAAATCAAGTGGAGGCTCCATTTGGGTTGTTGTTCTTCTGTAAAGCCTTCAATAAAAGGATTGATAAACAGTTCAGTAGATAGCGTAATGGAAAGATTTTCCTTGGTTGGCAATTCTCTAGAAGAGGAAAACAAAGGAAATCCAATTCCATCGTATTCTTCTTTGATATCTCCCTTTAAAGGAACGAAGTCGTATGCCAGGTTCTCTGCAAAACATTTTTTATCATTAAATTCATAAAGATAGATACGGTCAGCTTTTAGAAAGAGACTATACCGTAGGTTTTGTAGATCATCCTGTGACCATTCACCTGTCAAAGAAAGTGTACAACTTCCTTGTATCATTCCTTTATCGATTGATACGGAAAAAGAATCAATTCTAATACTCTGCGGAACATCTACTTCTGCCATAATTTCCTTTGCTTCTTCCACCCACGACTCCCAATCTACATTGCCATCTGCATCCTTAGGAATCCCAAGAATGTTGGATTCTCTTTGATAAATGGTTCTGGGGAATCCTTCTTTTTGGATACTCATGGATTCATATACTTTTTCATAGTGTTGATAACCATAAGTAAACGGTGTAAAAGAAGATTGGCTGGAAGTCAAAGAAATACAATCATACGATATTGTGTCAATTGCAGGGGATTCCTGAGACAATTTTAGTAATAGAAATGGTGTTTTTTGAGGAGCTATTTGAGAAGAAACACATACTTCTACCAATCCATGGTTTTTCTGATGGTTTGTTTGAGTGTTCAGTGGCGTACAAGCTGTTAAACTGATAGTTAACACAATCGAACACAGACAAAAAAAATAAAGAATGGGTAACAAATGTTTTTTAAAATTCATTTTTTACCTCCTATTAAAGCAATAACGATCACTGGTAAACAAATTATCCATTTATCTCTGTTAAGCTTCATTTTATTCATCCTTTCCTAGTGCTAAAGCTAGTGTAGCAATATACATTTTTGTTTGCCCAAAGAATAGCTATTTAACTCCTCCTGGGGTCAGAAGCATTTACATTTTGAATCTATCAATGTGCAATAAACCACTAATTTCGGAAATGCTGTTTACTAGCAAGGTGCTGATACAACATATCACAAATCAACTTCCACTGTGATTTCTCGTGTTTCTGCATTCCAACCAACATCACCTTCAAGGATTTCAAAGATGAAACGTACAGGCAAAAGCCATGTACCATCATGGCCATAAAAGGGGAAACAGTCTATCTCTTTTTCAATGTCATTCACTATAACGGAAGTATTGTTAAGGAAGAAAAGTATTTCTGTATCCTGGTGGGACAAAGTCAACGTCATTTTTGTGGAACTGTTTTCTTCAGTAATCTGAAAAGGTAAGTTTTCTTTGAAAAAACTACTAGATAACAGTAGTCGCCCGTTAAATAAAAAACTACCGTATTCTGGTGTCTTTTCTTTATTTACCCAAGTTTCATACGGGTTTAGTGTGATGATAACAGAATAATGCACTATTTCGTGCTGTGTTTTTCCCGTTATTGGGAATATGACAATAGTGCATAATAAAATGATATTCAATAAAACGATTATTTTTCTCATTGTAACTCCTTTCTTAGGGACAAATATCGCTTATTGAAGTACATCGTTGTCAGTACTACCCCACGATGGTATTCACGAACCTATGTATAAAAAAGTCACAAGTGCAATGTAAACAACAATCAGACGTAGCATCTCCATAGGTAGCAGTCATGGTATCATCTCGTTCATCAAATTGAAAAGGAATATCAATCCCATAAAGATTGTGACCTTTTCCTGTAAAGCAGTTGACCTGGCAGGAAGTGAAAATCTTTCTTTCAACAGTATCAAAGTCACACAGACGAACAGTTTGATCCAAATACCACCTCGTTCATTGTTAATTGTTCGATAAACGTTCCATTGAGATTTTCATTTCAATCTGAGAGTATATCCTTCTCACCCTACCCCCCCCTCTAACTCAAGTCAGAGAAGGGGGGTAAAGATTAACACATCAAGAAAACAACGTTGCTTTTTGTTATGTCCTATCTGCTGGGATAGGTAATCGTAATCTTTTGTGTAGAAGCCTCCCACAACACATCTGCTTCCAGAGATTCACTGACAAACCGCAAAGGAATCATGGTTCTTCCCTCCTGAATAAAAGGGGGTACATCCAATAGTACGCGAACACCATCCACACTAGCTGCATCTTGATTGATGATCATATAGATCGTATGGTCCTTGGTAGTCATCTTAATACGCTGAAGATCAGCCTCGTATTCAATGGTAGCATGCGAACGAAAAAGATAGTCTGTGAGGAATCGTATACCGATGCATGTTCGTCCATCTTT
>CAZOYI010000260.1:0-8050 GCA_964583965.1 uncultured Caldisericota bacterium | reverse complement strand
TATAGGACGTCAGAATTTGTCCAGTTCTGAATAATCCATTGGCAACATTACCGAGGACAAGTTTTTCCCCGTAAGGGAGGTTGATCTTAAATGATCGTTTTTGTTATTGATGTTAATGGGAAGTCATTGTTACCAACGCACTCTGCACGAGCACGTAAGTTGCTTCGTGCCGGTACTGCTAAGGTACATCAGGTAATACCATTCACAATTCAACTAACAAAAGAAGTTGAAAATGTAGTAGGTGAGTTTGAAGTAGGTATTGATGATGGTGCAAAGTTTGTAGGTATTGCAGTAAAGAACATTCACACAAATCAAATCATATTTCGAGGTCAGTTGAATCACCGTCAAGATGTAAGCAGAAAAGTTAGTTCACGTAGTATGTTTCGCAAAGCACGTAGATATAGACTGCGAAACAGAAAACCAAGATTCAGCAATCGCATCGGAAATAAATTAGCACCAAGTATCAGGCAAAGAAAAGAAGCAGTCGTTAGAGTTATCAAAGATTTGAAGAAACGTTTGAACATCGTCAAGGTGATTGTAGAAGAAGTAAAATTCAATCACTTCAAGCATCATTACGGTAAGTTCTTTTCTTTGGTTGAAGTAGGTAAAAAGTATCTCAAAGATCAAATTCAATCGTTAGGTTTAATCTATGAACCTACTTTTGGTTACATTACCAAAGAAAACCGTCTCAAACTCAAATTATCAAAATCACACAGTCTTGATGCGTGTGCTATAGTGAATAGTAATAACATTTCTGGTTTTGAGTATCAGATTAAACCAAGAAGAACAAAAACAAAAATAAGAAAATGTTCTGAAAGAAACGGATTTCAACACTATGATTTAGTAAAAGCAAATCGTGGAAAGCGAACCGGCATAATTGGTTCGGTAAGATCGTTGTGCGTAAATTATTTAAGTATAAGAACAAAGTTTGACGATAATTTTGGAGTAACATATAATAAGACAAAGTTACTTCAGCGTTTTGGTGGATTAGTGTACAGTTATTAGTTTTTTCAAAAGAAAAGGAGATTGAATATGTCAAAGTCGAAGGCAGTTACGTTTGGTGAGTTGAAACAAGGTGAGATTTTTAGAGTGGGTCGCCGGAAGGCAAAGTGGATGAAAGACGAAGAAGAGGGTGCTGTCTTGGTGTCTGGTTTTTCATCAAAAGACAAATTGGGTGCTTTGAAATGGCTTAATGATCAAGACAAAGTTTTTCTAGATGATATGATTATTGTTTAATTTAGGAAAATTGATATGGAAAATATAAATCCAGATGATGTTCGTTATTTTGTGTTTCTAGATGTGCGTGAAGAACGAGAACGTCAATTCTTATTGAGTTTGGGAGGAAATACTGAAGAATTTGATAAGAGTAACACGGTTAATGATTGGATAGCTTATATAATTGCATATCTTGGACGGGCTGCTCAAAAAGTGGAACGAAATAAACGAGAACAATTAGATACTCGAGAAAACTTGGTGAAGGCTGCTGCTCTTTGTATTGCGGCAATTGAATCCCTCGATAAGGGTTATATGTCGGAAAAGGAATAATGTGAGCCTACCCAAAGATTTGAAGATATTTGATTTGACTCCCTTGGAAGAGATGGATGGGGTTTGGTACAAGAGAGATGATTTATACTGTCCTTTTGGACCAGATGTGTTGAATGGAGGAAAACTTCGACAAGGGGTTTTCCTTCTTTCATTGGTGGCTGAAAAAGGTTACAATAGAATAGTTACAGGATGTTCTATATTATCTGCACAAGCTCCTGTGGCCGCAGCCACAGCCCGATATTGGAACATGCCTTGCGTTGTATGGTATGGTACTTCACAACACCAAAAACACCATATGCCGAGATTGGTGAAGTATTTTGGTGCGGAGATTAAAGTTGCTCCATCAGGTAGATCAAACGTGTTACATCATAGAGCGAAACAGGAAATGCAAGCAGGGGATTTCTTTCTGGAGTATGGAATCAATTGCCAAAACACAGATTTTACTTCAGCATTTTATGATGTGACGGCAAATCAAGTCCAGAATTTACCTGATGATTTAGATAATTTGGTAGTGGATTGTGGTTCAGGTATTACATCCACAGGTATTTTGTTGGGATTGAAGAAGTATAATAAGAAAGTGAAGAATGTTTGGTTGATTGGTACAGCCCCCAACAGAGAAAAGAAGATACGAGATAGATTAGCAACATTATCTATATTGTTGAATTTGGATCTATGGAATCTTCCATTTCATTATGTGGATTTATATGTAAATGGTTTGAAATATGAAGATCAGGTAAAGGCTCATTTATCAGATGGTTCTGAATTGCATCCTCATTACGAAGCAAAAGCATATCAATGGATGCAAGATAATCCCCAGTTGTTTGAGGGACAAAAGAATGTCTTTTGGATTGTAGGTTCTTTATCTAATTTTTTGAGAAAGGAAAAATGAAATAATGACCTGGGGAGAAATAAAAGAAAAATTAGAAAAAATGGGATTGGATTCTGAACAATCAAAACAAATTTGTGAGCTAATTAAAGATGTTGTAGATGATTATGCAAGCGATTTATATTGGCGTGATTGGGATTTTGGGGGATAGTATGAAATGGGTAGTATATAACGAACTGGGAGAAGACAAGCTGGTCAGAGTTACCGTGGAAGAGGCAATAAGACAAGCAAAGGAAGCTCACCCCGAATATGAATATACAGATGGACAAGCGTTGAGTGATTTTGTGATAGTACATTGGGCCTGGATCGAGGAGGAGAAGAAATGAATAAGTATGTTGTAAATGTGGAAGTGATTCAAAATTGGGCTCTCCCTATAGAAGCTGCAAACTTAAAAGCTGCTCAGGATGAAGCTATAACTGCTGTAGAAGCAGCAATTGAAGAGTTGGATATAGGAGATCTTGTAAATGAAAATGTTGAAGTTACAGACAGTAGATTGATTCAGGAGGATATAGATGAATAGTTGGATAGGTGTGGATTTAGACGGCACTTTGGCAGAATATGATGCATGGAGAGGATCAAGTTATATTGGACCTCCAATAAAGAAGATGGTGGATAGAGTTAAAAAATGGATTGCTGAAGGCAAAGAAGTTCGTATATTTACTGCCAGAGTATCACAACCTGATTATCCAGAGCATATAATTCATGATTGGTTGCAAAAGCAAGGATTGCCAAAACTGAAGGTTACAAATGAAAAAGATTATGGCATGATTGAATTGTGGGATGATCGTTGTGTACAGGTTATAGAAAATACTGGAGAACGAGCAGACGGATTAGACTAATGAATACATAACCCAACAAATCAAATCAGCAAAATTTATTTATGAATTGTGGGTGTGTAGTTATAAAAATCAGGAGTATGTTCTTTTTGAAGGATCAAACTAATGGGATATAGTCAAAATCCATTTAACACTTTGTTGCCAGACTTAAACGCGAAACCTCCGATGATTCCATCAGAAGTGGTGAAGGGAGATGTTTCACAGGACATGATCCGCATGATTCAGAAAGCTGGAATCACAGCGGATATGGTGTCTAAATCTATTCAAGAAGATTTACAAATAAGTTGGGATAGATGGAACATTTATCAGGAAGTGGAACGTGCGATTCATCATTGGATGGTGGGGCCAGCGATTGAGTTGTATGCGAATACTTCTTGTTTGACTGGTGGTACAAAAATTCCACTGTTGAATGGGGACGTTGTAACTATAGAGCAGTTGGTTAAGACATTTTCTGACAAAGAAGATGTTTGGGTTTATTCTTGTGATATTAAAGGTAGACCTTGTCCAGCAAAGGTTTTGAGGGCGATTAAACAAAAACATAAACCTAAGACTTTGAGAGTTTGGTTAGATAATGGAGAGTTTGTAGAAGCCAGTATCAATCATAGGTTTATAAAAAGAGATGGGACAATTTGTCGAGCAGACGAATTATCTGTGGGTGATTCGTTAATGCCTTTTCATAGGTCTCCAGATCCTGCAGGATATGAGCGAGTTTGGGATGTGGAAAAGAAAAATTGGAGGTCAACATATAAAGTTGTGGCAAGTGAAACTTCTGGGGTAAATTTAGAAGAAGTGAATTTGGGTAAAAAATTAGAAGAGGAAGTGGAATACATAGTTGTGCACCATAAAGATTTCAACAAAAATAACAACCATCCAGATAATTTACAATTGATGTCACATAAGGAACACATACAATTACATTCTGGAAATATGTTAAAAAGATGGCAGGATCCAGAATGGCGTGAAATGATGATACAAAAAAATAAAGATTCACATAATACAAAAGAATATTTAAAGGTTTTGAGTGAACGACATACAAAGTGGTGGGATAGTGAAGAAGGACAAAAATATAAAGAGAAGTTTTCAAAATTATTTGCTGAAAGAGTGAAGGATCCTGAATTTGCAGAAAAAAATAGATTAAGTAAGATTGGTAGAAAGCATACTGAAGAACATAAAGAAGCTATACGAGCAGGTCTTAATAAGGCTGTGGCCGAAGGAAGAATTGTCAGTCAAAAAATTGTTAAAGTTTGTCCAACTTGCGGCAAACAGTTCAAAGTATCTCCTTCATCGGCAGATCAGATTAATTGTAGTCTACAATGTGCAAAAATTTATCGAAGAAAGACTAAATGTGTACCTTCCAAAAACCATAAAATTGTGAAAATAGAAGATATTGGGAACCACGTTGTTTATGATATATCAGTCAGCGGTTCAGAATTATTTGGTTTAGATGCTGGCATATACATCCACAATACACCGTTCAGTCCAATGCACAATTCCACAGTGTGGGTACAATCAGATTCTGAAACGTATCAACGAGAGTTGGATGATTTGTTTGATCGTATTGGATTGGAAGAACGGATACACGATTGGGCGTATACCTTGGCAGCATACGGGGATTTGTTTGTAGAGTTGAATGGTGTACCTGGATTGGGTATTGTTTCGGTAAGTGATTCAGAACATCCCATGAATACTTCTCGGGTGGATTATGCAGGATCGTTGGTTGGGTTTTACAAGTCTCCTCAAGGATATTCCCAGCAGGGTGCAGGTGTGGATAAGCAAGCATTGATTCCACCGTGGAAATATGTTCATATGCGGTTGTTGGGTGGTGCGAAAAAGAGATCAAGGTTTGCTGAAAACCAGTATTCTGAAATGAGAAGCGTAAACCTTATTACCAGTTCTGAGACTCGACAGGTAACTACTCGATATGGAACCAGTTTGTTATTGAATGCTTTACCTTCATACAAACGACTTCGATTGGCTGAGGATAGTTTGTTGATGGCACGTGTTACAAGAGGTATCATTAAGTATATTTGGAAGTACAAAGTAGATGGGACGAATATGGAATCTGTGTCAGCATTGATGGATCAATATGCGACATTGATTACACGTGCTAGAGCTATTGATACGAATGATGCGACAGCAGGTTACGATTCCAAGAACAACGCAATGGCATGTTTGAGAGGAAACACATTAATTCGTTTGTGTGATGGTGAAGATATATCGATAAAGGATATGTTTGAACATCAAGAAATGTTTTTGGATAAACATGTGTGGTCTGTTAATCCCCAAAGTTTGAATCTTGAGCCTAAGAAAATTACAAAGATAATGAAGACTCGTGAAAATGCTCAAATGGTCCGAGTTCATTTAGACAATGGAAAATTTGTGGATTGTACTCCAGATCATAAATTCATGCTTCGGATGGGGAATTTTAAGGAAGCACAGCATTTAGAAGTAAACGAAAGTTTAATGCCTTTTTATTGTAAAAATTCTCAGGTGTTTGGTGGCCACAACAGGAGAAATTGGAAGAAAGATGAAGTTTTGAATCATAAGGTTGTTCGTGTAGAATGGTTAAATGAAACAGAAGATGTTTATGATATTACTGTGGAAGACAACCATAACTTTTCGTTAAGTAATGGTGTGTTTGTTCATAACTGTGTAGAAGATCTCTTCATTCCAGTTTGGGGAGACATTAATGATCTAACGTACGAAAAAGTCGGTGGAGAAGCAGATATTCGTTGGATCGTTGATATTGACAATCTTCGGAATCAATTGGCAACAGCGTTAGCAACACCAACAGCGTTGTTGGGTGGTTATGTGAAAGATGCAACAGGTTCATTGGGGTCAGAAGCAATAGAAGCACTTGGAGTTCGGTTTGCACGATCTTCTCGACGTATACAAAGAGCATTAATTGGTGGATTGGTTAGGATGTGTCAAGTACATTTAGCTTATAAGGGTTTGGATCCTGATCCTCAGTTGTTTCAGATTCAAATGGCAGAAACTTCAACTGCTGAAGAAAATGCAATTAGAAAATCTTTGGAAACAGGTTTGAAAACTTTAGGGTCATTCATGACTACCTTGAAGAAAGTTGGTGGTCGTAAGATGGATCCAGTTAAAGTGTTTGAATACTATAATGAAAAGATTTTAAGATTGGAAGATTTTCGAATCGAAGATTTTTATAAGAGTAAAAGTGATTTGGATCGGGAAGCAGAGGCTGCTAGAGCAAAAGCTGAAGCAGAAAAGGCTGCTATGTCAATGCCACCTGAAACAGGAGAACCTGTTGCAGCTGAGAAGGAATCAGAACGAACACCAATAAGACTTGTATCAAGTATTTCAGAATATGTACAGGAAAAGAAAAAGAATCGTCCTCGGGTGAATGAGGGCAGATTCAACACTGATCTATATGCTTGTCTTCCAGCAGTGTTAGAAAGTAAGCAATGGAGTGAAGAGAAGCAAAACTTGTTGAATGAGTCTCAGGTGATGATAGTAGATTGCACCAAAGAAGGATCGAGTGATCTTGAGTTCTTAGCAGAAAGAGATTTTCTTACGTGGTATGAGAAATATGGAAGTGCAATAATAACAGAAGAAGTGGAAAAAGTGGTTGTGGATAAAAAGTAAAAATTCATAGTTTTTCATTTTGTTTTCAACAAATATCGGTTATACTATAAGTAGTGATAAACCGAAAACTTCTTCTTGAAAGGAAACAAAATGGATATCAACATTCACAACATCGATTCCATCTATTACCGAAAGTCGACCACAGTGCGAAATAATGTGGAGACTACTCATCATGAGTTTCAAATTGTGGATGGGAAAGGCAATCGGTTTGAGATTAATTTGTACGGATCCGCTTCGGAATTTCAGGATGCTTCTTCGCCTCATATGTCTTCAATTGACAGGTCGGTGGACATCAGGCGTCAGGATTTTGAGACGCGTGCAAAGAAGAATGGTCTGTTGTAGGCTTGCGGGAATGGTGTTAATTGGCAGCATATCTGGCTTCCAACCAGATGGTGCAAGTTCGAGTCTTGTTTCCCGTATTGGGGTAGTATAATGGGTGAAGAAATCCGAGCAATTTGGGTCACGTTCGTAGCTTTTTATTGGGTGGTTTTGTCCGTGTTGATTTGGTTGGTATTTTTGAGAAAATAGTATAGTCCAGTACCGTAATGGGTAGACGGTTCGATAGGGTGCATCCCGCTGGACTTCATTTTGGTCCCATCGTCTAATAGGTTAGTGATATCGGGCCTTCAACCCGAAGATGGGAGTTCGAGTCTCCCTGGGATTATTCAAAACCCTGTAGTGTAACGGGAGCACGTGAGGTTTTGATCCTCATAGTTTAGGTTCGAATCCTAACAGGGTTAATATGCTTGGGTTACTACTCTATGGAATGCAGGCGTCGGACTGCGGGGTGAGTGGTGTAAAACTAGGATTGTGGTAATGGGAATCCAGTAAATCCCAGTTGATTGACCAGTAGCTCAATTGGTTAGAGCACCTGCCTTATAAGTGGGAGGTTGACGGTTCGAACCCGCCCTGGTCTATTTTGATGTTATTCTGAGCCCAGCCTTTTTCTTTTTCACACTAAAGAGGTGAATGGGTAATCTATTAAGTAGAGATTAGTTGTTCTCAGTGTAGCTCAGTTTGGCAGAGCGTACGGTTTGGGTCCGTAAGGCCACAGGTTCGAGTCCTGTCACTGAGATTATCAAAGAAACGTTTTATTGTGTTAAGAGGAGAAAAAAAATGATTCATGTGAACAAAGTGGCACAGTACACAGCAATTCTTCATCAGCACGGAG
>CAZOYI010000259.1:0-2037 GCA_964583965.1 uncultured Caldisericota bacterium | reverse complement strand
CATCTGTTTGCACTAATCGAGTTGCTTTTCTTGGAACGCCCAAACCAATCGATACTTCTGGACAAACTGGCACAAAATCGAAAAAGGGTTTCATTTCTTCAATGAACTCACTAGGGATCATTTGTCCATCATATCTGCATGCATCAAATGTTAAACATCGACTTACACCGATTCTTGGTACTGCATTTTGCATAATCCCTCCTTATGGGAATAACTGAAATACTTTATGATACACCAGAACGACCTTGAAAATCTTGCTCAACATAACAATGAAGTTACCACTGGTAGTAATACGTTAGTTAGATAGCAATATTTCAATTTCCTTTTCAAGTTCTTCGGGAGCAACGGTTGGGGAAAATCGTTCGATCACATTTCCTTCGCGATCCACCAGAAATTTTGTAAAATTCCACTTAATACTATCTCCAAGAAAGACTTGTTGCAAATCCTGCAGAATCTTTTTGAATTTTCCGGTTTGCTCATTCTCTACGTCCTGAGGTTTTTCCTTTTTTAAGTATTTGTAGAGCGGATGGGCTGTTTCTCCGTTTACATCAATCTTTCCAAATATCGTGAAGGTGACACCATAGTTCAGCTTGCAAAACTCTGCAATTTCTTCGTTAGTTCCGGGTGCTTGTGCTAAAAATTGATTGCAAGGAAAATCTAAAATTTCAAAACCACGATCTTTAAACTTTTTGTATAACTTTTCCAGTCCTTCATACTGTGGTGTAAAGCCACACTTTGTTGCGGTATTCACAATCAATAAAACTTTTCCTTGATATTCCTTTAATGATACATCATTTCCAGCACGATCTTTTACAGTAAAATCATATATGCTCATCACTACCTCCAAAAAACACAGGATTAAATGCTATAAAAGTAGGATATCACAAAATGAGCACTTCATCCAGATATGGAAGCAACTAGTAAATAATTTATTGATCTTGCTTGTTTGCCTTTTTTCAGAAGAAAGATATGCTGTATTCATATGTCAATGTCCCAACTGATCTACGATTCAGAGAGTAGATTCAATTGGAGAAATGAAGCGTAAGAACAATGATAACTTCAGTAGTAAAATGGATTTTCGTTGTATTCATTTTTGTTATTGTGCTGGTAATAGTTTTCACATTGTTTTCCCCAAAAGAAACAAAACATCAAAATGCTGTTGATATGTCCGTCGGGAGGAATGAAATGGTTGCAGTCGAGGATATTGAAGTAGGATATCGGATATATGGAGAAGGGCAGCCCCTGATACTAATCATGGGATATGGTTCTACAATGAATCTATGGGAAGATAGTTTTCTGGAATCACTCTCTGAACATTTTAAAGTAATCATTTTTGATAATCGCGGAATAGGAGTGACCAGTACAGGAGAAAAGAAATTCAGTATTGAACAATTTTCCAAGGATACATTAGGGCTTTTAAATGCTCTTGGCATTAAGAAAGCTCATGTTCTTGGTTGGTCAATGGGTTCTTATATTGCCCAAGAGCTGGCATCCAGAAATCCTGATCGTGTTAACAAGCTTATCCTATACGCATCTGCACCTAATCCAACCATGTTTCCTCCCTCTTCAGATGTTCTAGCAAAGCTAGAAGATACTTCGGGTACTCCCGAAGAACAAGGAGCAAGATGGATAGGGCTTCTTTTTCCTGAAAAATGGATTGAAAATAACGGAAAAAGGGTACAAGAAATATTCTATCGACCCATGGGGACAATTCTTCCTGAAAATATCGGCAAACAGTCTATGGCTATAGGAGAATGGAAAGGTCTAGAAGAACGACTTTCTTTACTCCCCCATCATACACTCTTGGTTGCTGGCAAAGAAGATGTATTAGTTCCACCAGCAAACTCCCTTTACTTGAAAGAAAAGCTACCTAAGTCTGATATCGAACTTATTGAAGGCACAGGTCATGGATTCATGTTTCAAGAACCCACCCAATTTTTACAACTAGCCATTGAGTTTCTGAAAAAATGACAAAGGCCATAAGGGAACATAGTATTGTATTTTTACCCGTTATTGATTGATGATTTCCCAATAGCC
>CAZOYI010000258.1:0-3309 GCA_964583965.1 uncultured Caldisericota bacterium | reverse complement strand
TTGGATTAAAACCAGATAACTTCATATTTGTGTTTTCAAAATATGGCATCATAGCATTGTTAAATTCATATCGATGGCGATGTCTTTGTGTGATTAGTTCTTTTTGATATATATCATAAGCCTTGGATGGTTTTTTTATTTTGCAGTTATAATCACCCAATCTCATTGTCCCACCTTTTTTGTCAAGATTTTTTTGATCAGCCATCAGATCAATCACCGGATAGGGACTGTTAGTATTAAATTCAGTAGAATTCGCATTTTCCAATTGCAATACATTCCTGGCAAAATCAATTACTGCAATCTGCATACCAAGACAAATTCCGAAATAAGGAAGTTGATTTTCTCTGGCATATTGAGAAGCAATAATCATTCCTTCAATTCCGCGAACCCCAAATCCACCTGGAACAAGGATACCGTGCATAGTATGTAGTTTTTTCTTAACATTGTCCTGGGTAATGTCTTCACTTTGGAACCAATGGATATTCACCTTTACATTATTTGGTATTTGTGCATGTTTAAGGGCTTCAACCATGGACAAGTAAGCGTCGCCTAATTCCACATATTTCCCCACGATTCCAATGTGAACATCATCGCTTACCTGATTCATTTTGGCGATGGTTTTGTTCCAGTTTTCCATATTACTCTTTTTTGTTTCTAGGTCCCAAATAGACTCTAGTGCATTACATAATCCCTCTTTTTCAATCATTCGAGGAACATCATACACGTTTTTCACGTCTTGAACAGAGAAAATGAAGTCTTTTTTGACATCACAAAAAAGTGCAATCTTGGTTCGGATATCTTCTTCTAATGGAATATCTGTTCTACAAGCAATTAGAGTAGGTTTTATCCCGACACGTCTGAGTTCAGCTACGCTATGTTGTGTTGGTTTTGTTTTTAACTCACCTGTTGTGCAAAGGTGAGGAAGGTATGTTAAATGAATAAGAGCAATGTCTTTCGGGTCATTTTCATTGGTAAATTCTCGGATAGCTTCTAAGAAAGGAGAACCTTCAATGTCTCCAATTGTGCCTCCTACTTCAGATATGATTATATCTGCTTGGGTTTCTTCAGCATGTTGAAGAATTCTATTTTTGATTTCCTGTGTTAAATGAGGAATTACTTGTACGGTTGCTCCTAGGTATTCTCCTCTTCGCTCTTTTTCAATAAGTTGCTGATAAACACTACCCGAGGTAACATTGGAGGATCTGCGAAGATTTTGATCAAGAAATCTTTCATAATGACCTAAGTCTAGATCTGTTTCTGCTCCATCAGAAGTAACAAACACTTCTCCATGCTGGTAAGGATTTTGAAGACCAGCATCTACATTTAAGTATGGATCAAATTTAATAATGCTGACGTTGTAACCTTTCGATTTCAGGATCATTCCAATGGAGGATGTTAGGATGCCTTTTCCAAGAGAGGACATAACACCCCCAACAATGAAGAGATACTTTGTGTTCATGGTTGTGATTCCTTTCGGTACAAAGCTGTCTGTATGAGATTGTCGATAAGTTGAGAGGTTTCAATTCCACTGACCTTCCAAAGGGAAGGGTACATTGATATGGAAGTAAAACCAGGAATTGTGTTAATCTCATTGACGACAATGTTGTTGTTGTCAATGAGAAAACAGTCAACCCTGGCCATTCCATAACAACTAACAGTTTTGGCAGCTTTGATAGAGATGCTTTGAATCTTTTTGATCAACTCCTTTGGTAGGTCCGCAGGTACATCTAACCGAGTTGTGTCTTCAATGTATTTTGCGATATAATCATAAAATTCTCTTTGTGGGACGATTTCTCCGGGAAGTGATGCTATCCACTGAAGCGAATGGTCTTGGACTTGTGTTAAAATAGAGCATTCAATTTCTCGACCTTTCATTGTTTGCTCAATTAAAGCATACTGTTCGTGCTGGAATAGTTCTTGAAGCGTTGGATAGAATTGATCAGGTCGATGGATTTTGGTGACACCAACGCTGCTACCTCCATGAGGTTCTTTTATAAAAAGGGGCAAATCAAAATCATCAATGATTTTTTGTGGGGAAAAGTGACCCTGTAAAAATTCTTGTTTAGAAAGAACTTTGTATGGTGATACCTTGATTTGAGCATGTTCTAGAAGTATTTTTGTAAGAATTTTGTTCATACAAATTGCTGATGACTCAACACCGCAACCAACGTATGGTATTGAAAAAGATTCAAGTAAACCTTGAATAGATCCATCCTCTCCACCTTTGCCGTGTAAAACAGGAAATGCACAGTCAACATGGATGGTTGTATTCCCGATAATAAGAACTGGATTTTTAGAAAACTGTAGTGTGATTTGTGGTGAGCTAGGTTGATCTTCGACAGAGCGTAATAGATAAAAATCTTCTAGCGTAAAGGAATACCATTGTCCTGACTTAGAAATGCCGATTAGGTAGGGTGTGTATTTTTCCTTGTCTAAATATTTTACTACGGTTTGTGAGGATACAACTGAAACTTCATGTTCCGGAGAAACTCCACCAAAAAAAATCACAATATTCATAATCACGGATCTCCCTACTTTTGAGATTTCAAAAACTTTGTTAGACGGGGCATTAAAACTTCTTTATAGTAATCATTATACAACTGGTTTTCGTCAATCCAAATGGTTTGTATACCCAGTTTTGAAGCTACAGTGCAATTTATTTTCATATCATCAACTAGAATGCATTGGTGAGGGTGTGCTTTGATCCATCGTAAAACACTCAAATAGGAAGAAGTATTGGGTTTACCATGAAAACGGAATGAATGAATATCATAGATTTTAGAAAAAACTGAATCAATTCCTACGATGGAAAGGATTTCAAGAATGTAGTCTTTAGGAGCATTGGAGAAGATGTATTTCTTTCCTGGGAGATTCTCTAAGAATGTTCTAAGATCGGTCTGATGAGCAAGAAAGGAATGTTTAGGGAAGGAATGGACAAACTGCAGAAAATCATTACCATCCAAACCACATTCTTTAATAGAACCCAGTAAGCTGGTTCCATATTTCCTCATGTAATGCTTTCGCAATTTGTTGATTTCTAAAAGACTTATTTGGAGATGTTTTTGAAGATAATGATTGATGCGCGCATTGCCCTCTTGATACAAACCATTTTTTGGTGGATAGAGGGTTTTATCAACGTCAAACAACCATATTGTTTCCATGTGTGCATGTTTATTCATAGTCTAGTATTATACAAAAAAACAAGTTGTTCTTATCAAGATTTTATCTGTCCAAATCGGATTAAGAATTCCTACAACCGTATTGATAAGGGCTGAAAACATCTTACAATATATACGAAAACACCGGAGG
>CAZOYI010000257.1:0-2104 GCA_964583965.1 uncultured Caldisericota bacterium | reverse complement strand
AAAAGGAAGTTCGACGTATTCGTTTAAGAAAAAGCTCCAGCTGGCCATTAACTCCATTACATCGTTTAGCAGCAGACCCCTTCTTTTCATTTTTAACACAGGTATATTCATTACCTTTTTTTCTTTTTTATATGTAGCTTTGCTTGTGGTCAACTACTTTCTTTTCGGACGTAGCGTAGAAGGATGGACATCTCTCATTGCCTCTGTATGGCTCTTAGGGGGCATTATTATATTGTTTGTAGGAGTTATCGGAATATATCTTTCCAAGATTTTTACAGAAACAAAAGATCGACCCTTTACTATTGTTAAAAAAAAATATACCTCATCCAGAAAAGATGTCGGCAAATGAAACGCTCGTATATAGATCAAAAAAATCGCCTCGCAGAAAGCATTTTTTTACATTCACCTTCACTCCTTTCGCAAGAAATTGAAAAGAAACATTCTTCCTACCATTTTCTCGTAACTTCTGATACCCACAAAATAGGAGTAAGGTGTTACGACATTGAAAGTCTTTCCAACCTCTACCAGTTTCCCATTTTTGGAATCAGCTTTTGTTTTGATCATGTGGATCCTTTTGACGATTCTCTGTATCCTTTTTATCAAGATGCCATTGTCTATATTCGAACTCTTACAAAAAACAAAAAAGGATACTATATATTGCGAATTCCCAAGGAATTTCCTTTGATCAAAAATGCCCTTATTGAAAAAGGTTCTCCATATACGTATATGGACTCAACCATATGTTATGGAATCATTCCCCACACTTCACTTCTTCCACAAAAGAATATAGAAAAAACCAAGAAAACCCTATCGATCAAAACCATTTTGCAAAGAATAACCGAAGAATCCTTTCAGAACTATGAAAGCCACTACTCTCTATCTCCCTTACTACGACCCCTCTCAACCAAAGTATACACCGAATGGATTGATACCTTGTTCTATGCAGACAACAGCACTATTTACACGTACAATGATTCTTCTATCATAAAAGGATTTGTCGCAACTATGGATTCTCTTTCTTCTACAGACATTGTATTAAATGCAGTTTCTCCACATTTCCGCCGAAGAGGAATTTACGAAGCTATGTGCAAACATGTATTGCATGATTCTTTCCAAAGGTCTATATCGGTTGTGACTGTATCTACACAAATTCATAACCTGTCTGCCCAAAAAGTTTGGCAAAAACTTCATTTTCAACCTTTCCATGTTTTTGACATTTACCATTACAACAATCTATGCTAGCCAAATCAGAAAAGTTGTAGATTGGATGAATATGATGAATATCCCTTTTAACAAGCCATGTATTACAGGAAAAGAGAAAAACTATATTGAAAAAGTATTTCAAAACCAGAAGTTTTCTGGTGATGGACCCTTTAACAAAAAATGTTGCCAATGGATTGAAGATCATTATCATTGCAAAAAAGCATTTCTCACTCCTTCGGGTACCCATGCACTGGAAATGGCATCTTTGATACTTCAATTAAAGCCAGGAGATGAGGTTATTCTACCCTCTTACACATTCACATCCACGGCAAACGCTTTTGCCCTTTGGGGCGTTCGATTGGTTTTTGTTGATATTCGTCCAGACACTATGAATATCAACGAACAATGTATTGAATCTGCTATTACTAACAAGACCAAAGCAATTGTTGTTGTTCATTATGCGGGTGTATCTTGCCATATGGACGAAATTATTCAAATTGGTCACAAATACCACATTCCTATCATTGAAGATGCTGCGCAAGGAGTAGGTTCTTCCTACAACGGAAAATATATAGGTACTTTGGGAAGCATCGGTTGTTACAGTTTTCATGAAACAAAAAACTACTCTTGCGGAGAAGGAGGTGCAATACTACTCAACAACCCAATTCTCATTGAGAGAGCTGAAATCATTCGGGAAAAAGGCACCAACAGAGAAAAATTCTTTCGTGGAGAAGTTGACAAATATACATGGATCGATCTTGGTTCATCGTATCTATTGAATGAGATTAGTGCAGCCTATCTTTTTGGCCAACTTATGGAAGAAAAGCCCATTTTAACAGATCGCATGAATTCTTGGAATCTTTACTACAGCGAACTAACATTGTTGCAAGAAAAAGGTATT
>CAZOYI010000256.1:0-2676 GCA_964583965.1 uncultured Caldisericota bacterium | reverse complement strand
ACCAGCTGCACAGACATCGGAAGTCCTGAGGCTGTAGGAATAGACATTACATCGGCCGTCACCAAATGATTGCCTGTCTCTAGATTCACCACCAAATTGGTCCAGTTACTGGTAGCCATAGCTGCTTTTTCATCACCCCGATCAGGCATGCCAGCATCGCTAGAACCATTCATTAATGTACCTACATACAAAGGCCTGGGAAAGAAGAAATGAAAGACATGCTGCATACTTTTGTAAAGACTACTATTTGCTAGGGGGGGGCTTGGATAGCAGCATAAGTAGAAACAGGAATAGAAGCGCTTAGTAGCGCAAAGGATAAGAAAACAGAAAGTACAACACGAACACACGAACTAATTGGTAAAGAACTCTTACTCATAATTACGTCTCCTCTGTTTTTAAGCTTTTGATTAGCTTTTTTAAAAATTCTCACTCTTTATACTCCTTTAAGAGTTTCAAACAGTTTGTTAATAGTACACTAGCGTTATTACATCGGTAGAAGTGTCCACAATAACAACTCCGCTAAACACTAGTCACGAACCCTCATACAGGTCTCCTTTCAGAACCTATTACAAGTTCATTTTAACAAATGAAAAACATCAAAAACGTGGGACCCCTTAAATAATTATGAGTTTTATATCTTGTGAACTACTGTAGAATAATGATTTGTAATTGTCAAGAAAATAAAGTTACAAAATATAAATGAAGTGAGAAGAGCTTGAAAAGACAGATTTGTTATAACAATGTTTAAAAGTTTTGTATTCTTCTATACCGAAGCAAAATCAACATGAAACAACCCAATAGTATCAGCGCATATAGTATGTCCTGTACCGAAAAAGTATTGTTTTGATGCATCATTCTCATGTCACCATTTGGTGTTGGTCCTTCTCCACCGGGTGGATGCCCTTGCATTGGGTTTTGAAAGCCATTGTTCATTGGTTGTATTGGTTTATCACCAGGTGTCATGGGAGGGGGATTTTCAAAACCACCCATCTCACCGCAGTTTTGATCACCGCGAAATGGTCTTCTATCATTGTTATGATTACTAGATCCTTCACCATTATTCGTAGAGGGTGCAGAACCAGAAAGCTGGTCTAGAATTGCACTTGTCATTTGCTGTGCAATTACTAAAAGGTGAGATACATTTTCATGTGGAGACATGTTTTGTAGTTTTTCCTGCAGATTGATATCTTCATTATTTGTGATTTCTTGAATGCTATTTTCATTCGTTGCATCCATTTGTGTCGACGTAATATTATTCTTGTATTCTTCAAATGTGTAAAAAGAAGTTGGATCGGTTTTTACAAGAGTAGATATTCGCAGATCAATACTTTGAATTTCTTTTTGAAGATATTCCATAGAAAGATAATTCTGGGTAGTTTGATCAAGATAAACATGGTACTGATCGAGATATTCAGGATTGGATAGCAACATATTCACCAAAGGACGTTCTGAAAGCTCGGTTTGAGTTGGCTCATCTATGAAAACGCTATCTGAACTGCCCATATGAAAACCACCAAACGCCATGTTTAGATCCCAGGGTAGAATTGTAAACTTACCATTCACTTGAGCTAAATAATAATTGTGTGCAAAAGGTCCAAGATAACTATCGAAATTGGCCAAAGCAGTTGTTACAGCGATATATCGTAGTGCTCCATCCACATCGAATACAGCCTCAAGATTATTACCGGTTGATAACTGTTTCATGAAATTATGCAATGCATCAAGATCTGGATTCTTTCTGGTACTTTTACATTCTAAACCTGTGATATCTTCTTTTTTTGACCCAGTATATGCTAAAGAATTTCCTACAGATTTGTATAAATCACAGGAAGCATCATCGAAATTTCGTACAAGATAAGGCTCTAAAATACTTTCTACAGCAAGATACAGTCCATGATATTCACCATTTATAGAGATTTTAGCAAAACAGAACCATGGGACTGGAAGCCCCATGGTTTCATAGATTTGGTAAGCAAGATATTCACGCATATAAGAAGGATCAGAGAAACCATTATTTAGATTCAGTTGAGTAATCCCATGAAATGTCTGCATTTCGTTGATATCATCGAATGAAATTTTAAAACTGAACCGGTTAGAAGATTTTTGATCTTTTTCTTGTTGCTCTGAACTTACGTGACGACCAACTAAAGTATTCAGGCTTGAGTTTCCTTTCGGTCGAATTTGTACATAGGAATACAATTCGTTATCAATCTGAATTGAAGCTATTTTGAATTCTTCATTGATGGCATTGTCAAGCATATCGTTCCATTCAGATGGTTCCATTTGAATATCGATGCATAGAACATGATCTCTAGGAATTTCGTCAATGTAAGAATGTACTTGTGCAATACTGTCAATTTTTTTGTTCTGAGGAGAATAAGGGTACACAATCAACAGAGCAACCAAGCTAAGCATGATGCAAGAAATGAGTAGTATTTTTAAAGGTAGAGATTTCATTATTTTCTCCTTGAATTAGAGGACATAGTCTCCACGGAAGCTGACAAGGTTCAGATTGTCCAGTCCCTGTAAAGTTATCAATGCTTTCATGAACGTTGTATCATCATTTTTCAATCGTATTTCTATCATGACCTCTATATTTTGGTCATCAGAAATAGTCTTTGATTGTATACGAATGCGCGAAAAGAAACGCTTCAGTACTTCAAGTGACTTTTCTTC
>CAZOYI010000255.1:0-62247 GCA_964583965.1 uncultured Caldisericota bacterium | reverse complement strand
ATGTTCAACGCAGGGTTACGTCCTGCCATTAATGTTGGATTGTCAGTATCTCGGGTAGGTAGTTCAGCGCAAACTAATGCAATGAAAAAAGTTTCTTCAGGTCTACGACTAGAACTTAGCCAATACAGTGATTTAAAAGCATTTACTGAGTTTGGCACCGAATTAGACACCGAAACCAAAGCAAAACTTACAAAAGGAGAACAATTGGTCGAGATAATGAAACAAAATGATCTTGCTCCAATTGAGATCGAGAAGCAAATTTTACTCCTTTTTGCTTTTAAAAATAATTTAATGAAATCGGTTCCTGTAGCGAAAATATTGGTTTACCAAGAGCAATTGTACCGATTTATGAAATCTCGATATCCTCGTTTTGTTTCTATTCTAGAAACAAAAAAAGAGATTTCTTCCAATTTAGAGAAAGCCCTTTTGCGGGTGATTCAGAAATTTACTCAAACCTTTATTAAGACTGAAAATGAATCCATTTGAGTTAAGGCATAAAATCCATACTGTTAGCAATATACATCACGTTGTGCATTCTATGGAGACATTATCAACGATGCGCATTATCCAGCTCCGCAAACAAGCGGAAACCAGAAAAGCTTATCTAAGTGAATTGGAAGCCATCTTGTTTAGTTTTTTACATATAGTTCCAACCGAAATTACCCAAAATGTTCTGCTGCAACCTACAAAAATGAAACTCTCTTTGTTGGTATTAGTTACTTCTGACAGAGGTTTCTGTGGTAGTATGAATCAACAATTACTTGGGATTGCTCGGAATCATGTTCGAAAAACTCCCTCTCTGGTTATCAGTATTGGGAAAAAAGCCGGGAATACACTGATCAAAGAAAATGTACCTGTAATTGGTATGATTTCTAAAAATCTTGAAAAAACAGATCTTACTTTTTCTCAGAATCTTGCCTCCGATATAGTTAGGGGTTTTTTGAATTTTGAGTTTGATTCTGTATTTTTTGGATATATGGAGTTTCGAAATCTTATGTCACAGCGACCCATCGTAAAACAAGTTCTTCCCATTGTGGATCAATCCGATTCATATTCTTCTCTTCGATATGACTATGAATCTGTATACTTATTACCTTCACCGAAATCTGTGTTTTCCAGTCTTGTTCATAAATACATTGATGCACTGGTGTATTCGATTTTAATTGATGCAGCTACTTCAGAGCAGGCAATACGTATGATTAGTATGAAAAATGCTTCTGAAAATGCAGAAGATATGATTCAGTCAATGCAAAAGAAGTACCAGAAAATTCGACAAGAAAAGATTACCAATGAATTGATTGAACTCAATAATGACTATTTGAACTGAAGGAGTATCTATGAAAGATTCGAAAAAAACAGCATCAGATGATATTGTATCCATAGAAGGATCTGTGGTTACTATTCGTTTTTACGATACTCCTCCTGAAATATATGATCTGCTTCAAGTTGTTGATAGTGATGGAAATGTCTTGCTTCCTTTGGAAGTCGAAGAGATCACAGCTGAAAATGAAGCGAAATGCATTGCCATGGGCTCTACAGATATGCTTTCGGTTAGTTTGCATGTTCAAAATACAGGTCATCCAATACAAATACATGTAGGACCTGACTTGCTAGGAAGAGTATTAAATGTCTTTGGGCACCCTATTGATGGAAAAAATCCCCTACCCCAAACAAACATGACTTCCATCATTCCAACATTCCCAGAATTGTACAAAGTAGAACCCATCACAGAAATTCTAGAAACTGGCATCAAAGTGCTTGATCTTCTAGCTCCTTTCCCCAAGGGAGGGAAAATCGGTCTTTTTGGGGGAGCTGGAGTTGGTAAAACCGTTTTTTTAATGGAATTGATGAACAACATCTCTCAGGTTCATCAAGGGATCAGCGTATTTGCTGGAGTGGGAGAACGAACCCGAGAAGGAAACGAGTTGATTACAAGTATGATTGAGGGAGGAGTTATTGACAACACGGTGTTGGTTTTTGGCCAAATGAATGAACCTCCCGGTATTCGCCTTCGCACCCCATATACTGCACTAACCTGTGCGGAGTATTTTCGAGATCAAGAAGAGAAAGATGTACTGGTGTTTATTGATAACATCTTTCGGTATATTCAAGCTGGTTCAGAGCTGTCTGCTTTAATGGGAAGAACACCTTCTGCCGTTGGATATCAATCAACACTGGCAACGGAAGTGGGTATGATTGAAGAGAGAATTCAATCCACCATGAAAGGATCAATCACATCCATACAAGCTGTGTATGTTCCAGCAGACGACTACACCGATCCAGCCCCTGCAGCAGTTTTTACCCATTTGGACGCAACGATTAGCCTGTCGCGCTCCTTGGTTGAACTTGGGATTTATCCAGCAGCAGATCCACTTGATTCTACATCCAAAATGCTGAAACCAGAAATTGTGGGTAGTAATCACTATGAAGTTGCTCAAACCGTTAAGTCACTACTGGAACGATACAAAGAGTTAAAAGATATTATCTCCATTTTAGGGATGAGTGAACTGTCAGATGAAGACCGAATGATTGTGTATAGAGCACGCAAGATTCAAAAATTCTTATCACAGCCCTTCTTTGTTGCTGAAAAATACTCTGGCAAAGAGGGAAGATATGTGTCAATTACCGATTGTGTTGAAGGTTTTTCACAAATCATTCGGGGTGATTGTGATGAGATTCCAGAGGATTTATTCTATATGGTAGGCACAATTCAAGAAGTCTGGGATCGATTTAAAAAATGAAATTTCGACTGATACTCCCGCAAGGAATTGTATATACCAATACCACTGATTCTATCATAGTACCCCTAAGGGATGGACTTGCAGGTATAAAAAAAGGACATAGTCCAATGTTAGCAGAATTGGCCGACGGTATCATTACGCTACGATCTATGGAGGATATATCGTCCATCGTGCAATACCGAATACAAAACGCAATGATTGAGGTGCTAGATGATCAAATCACCGTGCTTACTGATAATGTTGAAATCTTAACGCAAGATTCGAACAAAACTACTATTATTTAGTCCAGCAGCATTTGCTTCGTCAGTGTCAATATGAAAATCCAATGTGAAGTCTTCTCGAATACGTATCATAACATTATTAAAAATGACAGATCGAGGACCTTCTGTCTCTACGGAAACAATCTCTTTATCTTGAACTTCTAATTTGGTGGCAGTTTGAGGATTCATATGTATATGTCGCAGAGGAATGATGACACCTTCTGGGATATACTTGAAACCTACGGGACCTACTACTAAGACGCCCGGTGTTCCGGCAGTATCACCGGACTCTCGAAAAGGAGCTCGAATGCCAAGTGTAAAGCTATCCGTAACAGAAATTTCTACCTGCGTAGAGCTTCTTTCAGGACCCAAAATTCGAACATTTTCAATTTGTCCTTTCATGGTAACTAGTTTAACTGTTTCTTCGCAGGCAAATTGACCTGTTTGAGATAGATCTTTTTTGGGGGATAAGGCATATCCCTTTCCAAATAAAGCTTCCAAATCTTCTTTGCATACATGAATGTGTCGATTTGAAATTCCACAAGGAATTTTGGTCTCACTCATTAAGAGCTCCTTCTACTGCCAGTTTATTTTCAATTGCTAATTGAATGTAATGATGAGCAGATTGTTTGATTTTTTCAATTTCATCTTCTGTTAAATCTCGAACTTTTTTTGCGGGAGAACCAAGAATTAGAGATCCGTCAGGAAATGTTTTACCTTCTGTTACGAGAGAACCTGCTCCAACCAGAGAATAGTTTCCAATTCTTGCATCGTCAAGGATAATGCATCCCATACCGATAAGTGAGGAGCGTCCAATGGTACAACCATGTAAAATGACGCCATGACCTACTGTTACAAAGTCTCCTATATGAACAGGACCATTTTCTTTTACATGAAGAGAACATAATTCTTGAATATTTGTACCTTCTCCAATATAGATTTGAGCTAAATCTGCTCGAATGACAGAACCATACCAAATGCTACTATTCTTTTTTGCTATCACATTACCCACAATAACCGAATTTGGAGCGATGAAACAGCTTTCTTGAAGGAACGGTTTCCACGTTTTAAAAGAACAAATCATTCTTACCTCGTTTCCATAAAATACCACATAGAGTATTTAACAAATGTTCTGAAGTTGTAAAGATGAAAATTGTAACTTTTTAAGAATGTTGAATCCAAGGGTCATTTCCTTTGCATTAACAGTAAATATTGTATAATAGGAATATGCCCTGCGGTGGTTGTTGTGAATGTAGGCTACGACGCTAAATGATGAATTAACCGGTTGCAATTTGCTCGGAGAGGCACCTTTGCTAGCATTGGTACCCGAACAGCTTTTTAATTCCTAAATTTGATAGTAATGCGGTTAATGGGCCTTCATTTAGACGCCATCACGGGGTTTCTAGTTTGGAGAACAGTGATGTATCGTAAAGCTATTGTCAAAAGAATTGCTGGAAAGAGCGGTTGGGTTTCATTGATGGATGATAATGAATCTAATGCGTTGGATTGTTCTTCAGGAAACCAATGCAGTTCTTGTCATATGGATTGCAAAAAACCTTCTCTTGTATTTGTGGATGATCTTAATGATGCTTCAGTTGGAGATATGGTTGAACTGCACATAAAAAATAGCTCTTTTTTAGTGGCAACAGCAATTAGCCTTCTTTTTCCATTGTTGATGCTCGTTCTTGGAATTCTGCTTGGGCAAGGAATTCCTTCAAGGCAAATGATATTCGGAGGCATTTTTTTAACTGTTGCTATCGGTGTTGCGTTTTATTGGGATAAACATTTTAAAGCGTCCATACGAGTTTCTCAAATCATTGAGAGGTGTTATGAAAAAGAGTGATTCTCTTGGGGGATTGATGGTTGGTTTTTCTATAGGCTTTCTTGTAGCTCTTTTAACGACACCAAAAAAAGGGCTCGTTTATTTGTCGAATCAAAACATAAATCTTCATGAATGTTGGTCTTCTTTTTTTAAAATCCTTGAATCCATCTTTAAATTGAGTATGTCGAGAAATACTGATGGAAATGCAAAAAGGAGTGAAAAATGAAAAAGTATTTTCTCTGTGCTACTCTGGTTGTGCTTTTCTTTACTTTTTCTTTTCCATATCAGAGCATCTATGCAGAGCAGGCTTCGATTCAAATTACATCTGAAAAACAAAAATATCTTCTCCAAACCAAAACAATTGAGGTTGTTGTTCATTTAAAAGAAGCTGTGGACGTATTTGGGTATTCATTATCCTTTTCTTTCCCTACAAATCGTATGCAGTTTCTTGACTGCAAGGAAGGTTCTTTTTTTCAAACCGAGGAAACTTCTTTTCAATTCAAAGTCTATGAATCTGGCATAGTCACAATTGGTTCTGCCCTTCTTGGGAAACAAGAAGGTATACATGGAGAAGGAGATCTTTTTACTATTGTTTTAGAACCTACTCGTACGGGTTCTGCCCGATTATCTGCAGCTGACATTGTTCTCATGGATAGCCGCTTAGCGGCTACTTCTTGTGATCCTACTACTTATGAGATTGCAATTTATGAAGAAAGCAATGACCCTATTCTGGCTGTGGAACCAGGAGAACTCAGTTTTGGTACAGTCCAATTTGGAGAAGAACCTTCAAAAACATTTCGAGTTTTCAATTCGGGGAAGAATTCGTTAGCAGGAACAGTGGAATCCTTGACTCCATGGTTAAAAATTCGTCCCAAGAAATTTGAGAATGAAGAAATTATTACTGTCACGGCAAGCACGACTCTGCTCCCACCTCATGCTGAATATGAGGGCTTTTTAGCATTGCAGAGCAATGGTGGTAATTTTGAATATCGAGTCACAATTTACGTTGACAAAGATATTGATACCGAACCACCTTTTTTGAATATTCTAACTCCAGAAGCAGCATATCGTACCAATATCAAACAAATATTCTTCTTATGTGAGACAGAACCAGGTGCATATGCTAGTATTAATGATCAACGTTTATCGGTTGATGAAGAAGATGGAATTTTCTTTTATCGAACTCTCCTTAAAGAAGGTAATAACACATTCGTGATAAAAGTATGGGATGTGCAGCAAAATTCCGTGTCAAAATCAATTCAGGTAGAATTGGACACAAAACCACCTAGTTTAACAATTGATCCTGTACCACTTCAAGTTAAGGAAGAATCGATTGATGTTTCAGGTAAAACAGATCCAGATGCTGAATTGATTTTTAATGGCATGGAAGTGCTTGTTCAAAAAGATGGCTCCTTTCGGGTACATTATGAGATTATCAATAAGATTAATCAACTCATTTTTACTGCGAAAGACGATCTTGACAATGAAATTACAAAATATGCTGTGTTTTTCTATAAACCCCCATATGACAATATTATCATTCTCTCCGTTGGAGAGACTGTCGGTATATTTAATGACAAAGAGTTTTATCTGGATGCACCTCCTCAAAATGTAAATGGACGAGTGTTTGTTCCTATACGCGCAATTGCAGATATTTATGGAGCTGATATTGAATGGAATTCTGATACTAAGGAAGTGCATATATCTTTAGTTGGCGTGCATGTCTGCTTGAAAATTGGAGATACAGAAGCAACCATACGTCATGATAAGACTGGAACAAGAAATGTTTCTCTGGAAGCTTCACCATATATAACCAATGGAAGAACTATGGTTCCACTACGGTTAATATCCGAATCTTTTGGTGCTAAAATTGAATATATACCTGAAACCAAAGAAATCATGATTCAGTTCTAGGAGTTTTTTGTGGACAATAGCATCTCTTGTTCAGTGAAACCAATAACTCCGAAATTAAAAACTAACTATATTGGAGTCATTCTTGGTACCTTTGTTGATGCTTTTGGATATGCTCTTTTCTTAATCCCTAATAAGCTTACCCTTGGTGGGGTAACGGGTATTGCAATCATCATATACCATTTGTTGAATGGTATGGTATCGGTCGGTGTGATCTACATTGTATTGAATATTCCAATTTTTATATGGTCTTTTTTTAGATTAAAACGAAGAGTCATTGTGACTACGTTAATATCTGTGGTAGCAAATTCGTTTGCTATTGATTTTTTTAGCACCTATGTGGTTCCTCACTTGGGGATCCACCCTGATCTAATGATCTCTGTTTTATACGGGGCTGTTCTTTCGGGATTTGGGATAGGCATGCTGTATCGATCCTATGGATCTCTAGGTGGCACCGATATGTTAGCCCAGATTCTAAAAACCTATTCCAACGCTTCTTTTGGACAAATTGTCATGATTTTAGATGGAGTGGTTATTCTCTCATCTGCTGTCATTTTCCAAGATGCTGAATTAGCCTTGTTACCCTTATTGGGGATCTTTATTGTGGGAAAAATGATTGATGTTGTTCAAGAAGGTTTCTCCACATCAAAAGCTTCTATGATCATCACTTCCAAAGAGGATGAAGTGATGAAGTTTATTATTCAAGAAATGGAACGAGGTGTTACTATTATTGACGGAAAAGGTGGGTATACTTCAACTGGTAAAAGAATCCTTCTTTGTGCTTTTTCAAAAAGGCAGTATTCAACTTTCAAAAGGAGAATACTAATGATCGATCCTGCAGCATTTGTCATGATTGGTACTCTTGATGAAGTTATGGGGGAAGGATTCGAAAGAAAAAGAGATGAATAGATGAGCAGTATTCCAATTCTACAAATCAAGGCAATATCGAAATCCTACCCCCGGGGCGTTTCAGCTTTGCACAATGTAAGTTTTTCTGTAGCAGAGCAAGAATTTGTTTACATCATGGGACGCTCTGGTGCAGGAAAGACTACCCTTTTTCGGATTATTACCAAGCAAGAAGAACCCGATAGTGGTGAAGTATGGATAGAGAATGAACTTGTCTCCCCTATTTCTAGAAAGAAGAAGCATTTGGTTCGCCGAAAAATAGGTGTTGTTTTTCAAGATTTCAATTTGATTGATTACAAAACAGTTTTTGATAATGTTGCTTTTGCTTTAGAAATACGCGGGTTCTCAAAAAAGTATGTTCACAAACAAGTGGAACTTGCCCTCGATATTGTTGGTTTATCCGAACGTGACAAAAACTACCCACAAATGCTGTCTGGAGGGGAACAACAGCGAGTAGCGATTGCCCGCGCTATTGTTACAAAACCACGTATTTTGCTTGCTGATGAACCAACAGGCAATTTAGATTATAAAACTTCCGAAAGCATTATGGAGCTTTTTTCTAGAATCAATCAAATGGGTACTAGCATATTAATGGCAACCCATGATTTGGATATCGTGAGTGGCACAGGTAGGCGAATTATTATTTTGGATCATGGAGAAAAGATGGGAGAAAAATATGGCTAGTTCTTTACGAGAAACAAAGCAGATTTTTTCCCGAAATCCTGCAAGTTATATTATTTGTACCATTAGCTGTTTTATCTCATTATTTTGCATAGGTGTCATTGCAGTTTTCGGGATTTTTGTGTTCCAGGGTGCACAAGCAGTAGGAACAAGATTTTTAAATATCACTGCTTTTTTTGAAAAAACTGCGAATCATGAAGACATAAACCAAGCAATTCTTTCTATTGAGAGCATAGAGGGGGTTCAGAACGTTCAATACGTTTCTCCCGAAGAAGCTTTGTCTCTACTACAAGAAGAGTATCCAGACATGGAAACATCCTATAATCCACTTCCATCTTCTCTTCGTATCGAGCCAAAAAACTCATTGTATGTTCCTGAAATCATTGTTTTTTTGCAGTCTATTTCTTCAGTGGAGTATATAGAAGATACTTCTGAAGCTGCAGAGAATTATAGTAATATTATCCGTATCATGTTAATCCTAGGTATTGCACTTCTCGTTATTTTTCTATTGGCTTTTGTTTTTTCTGTTACTTCTTCAATTGGGATTTCTGTTTTTTCTTTCCGAAAGGAAATTAATATTATGCAGTTACTGGGTGCAACACCAACCACAATCCGATTTCCGTTTATTTTTATTGCAGCCATCAGTGCCCTTGTTGGAGGTATAATCAACGCGTTTTTTCTTATACCGGTTGTAGAGTATGTATACCAGTTTTATCAATCCTTTCTCTTTTTTTCTCCTATTACAATGGATACCCATTTCATTAGCCTGCAACTTGGTTTGATCCTTCTTTGTATTGGGTTCGTCATCTCTGTTTTGTCTTCTATCTTTTCCGTGAATCGGTATATGCGATGAGAAAATTCTTATCTATCTGTATCATTATTTTCCTGCTACTGGGATTTTTTATTACCATACCTTCTACAGTCCAATCTCAACCAAGCTTACAAGACCAAATTGATCAATGGGAAGAAAAAAAGAAGAGAGAAGAAGCCGCACAAGAAGATCTAAAACAAACCATTGCCAAGGAACGTCAGAAGGTTGAGAATCTTCAACACCAAAAAGATGATTTAACTGTGGAACTAAGTGATTTAGAACAAGAAATCACTAATATTCAAGCAGAGATTGAACAATTGCAGAAAGAAGAAGAATTTCTGAGAAATACTTATCTGATTACCGAACAAGAAATAGACTTACTTGAACAGTCCATCCGGTTAAAAGAAAACCAATTGGATGGCTTGATCAATGCTCTGTACAAGGATTATTGTTCTCGCTATAACAAGTATCTTTTTTCTTCTGCCAACATCAATGAGATTCTCGATAAGGGGATATATTTAAAGTATTTATATGAGGCAGATCGAGAATTTTTTACAGAACTCAAGAAAACTAAAGAAATATTAGCAGATAAAAAAGATGCACTAATCAAGGATCAAATACGGCTACTTGAAGTAAAAAAAGAGATCGAACAAAAATCAGATGATCTTGAAAATGCTCGAAATCGAAAAGACCAAGAAATTCAAAACATTCAATATTTGGCTTCTCACAGTCAAGAAGTAGTGCATAAGTCCTTACAAGCACTGGAGGAGTCTGAATTGGCTGTTCAATACTCTATCACCAAAATAGTTGAGCTTCACCGGAAAAAAGAACTGCAAAACAAAAAAATGGGAGCCTTGATATGGCCAATACAAGGAATTGTGAGTTCAGAGTTCGGCATGCGTATGCACCCCATATTTGGGGTATATCGTATGCACACAGGAATTGATATTGATCAACGATATGGTTATCCAATAAAAGCTGTAGCTGATGGAACAGTGGCATTCTCCGGTTGGCTCACCGGATATGGGAATTGTGTCATCATTCAACATGATATTGAATATAGCACTCTCTATGCCCATATGAATAGTCGATACGTTACGAAAGATCAACAAGTTGTGCAAGGCGAAATTATTGGAGAAGTAGGTTCAACTGGGTGGTCAACAGGTCCTCATTTGCATTTTGAAGTTCGTAAAAATGGAGATTATGTAAATCCCCGTGATTATTTACCCTAGTTTTTTGTTGAATTTGCCGATCTTTTTTCTATCATCAAATAATCATTGAACTGAATAGGAGATGTATGAACTTGAAAAAAAAATTCTGGTTAACTCTTGGAATAGCATTGATAGTAGGAATTGTTGGATTTGTAGGAGGGTATGGTTTTGCCAGTCATCAGCTGGGACTTCTATCGTATCCAGCTTCGCAATATGCACTTCATACTATTCAAGAATTCTTTGTAGATCCTATAAACGATGAAAGCTTAGCACGAGGAATTGTATACGGCACAGGAGATCCTTATTCAACCTATTTCACCGAAGACGAATATGAGTCTTTTTCAACACAGATTTCAGACCACTATGTCGGCATTGGCGTAGTAATCAATGACCGATTAGAAATCAATCGTGTTTTTCCTCAGTCGCCTGCCAGCGACGCTGGAGTTCAGGTGGGGGATTTTATTGTACAAGTTAATGGTGAGAGTATGTTTGGGAAAGATTCCACCTATGCTTCCAATTTGATTCGCGGTCCAGAAGGATCACAAGTAGAGATCGTTTTTCAAAAACCCGGTGAATCCAGCAGAACACTCCTTCTTCCGCGAAAACAAGTGAAAATCCAAACCATTTTCGGAAAAATGTTAAATGAATCAACAGCTTATATTCACATATTATCGTTCAACTTTGGTACTGCTAAAGAATTCACACAAATATATCAAGAGTTAATGCTTCAATCGCCTTCCTATTTTATCTTAGATCTTCGAGATAATGGAGGAGGGGTTTTAGAAGAAACACAACAAATTGCAGAATACTTTCTTCCTAATGACTCTACCCTTTTTTGGACGATTGGGAGAAATAAACAAGCCTCACCGCGGAAGATGTATACGACGAAGTCCATTAATATTCCTTTTGTCATATTAATCAACGGATATTCTGCTTCTGCCTCAGAAGTTTTATCCGGTGCAGTGCAAGATTATGAAACAGGTGCTTTGATTGGAGAAACTTCTTTTGGTAAAGCATCGATTCAGCGAGTTTTTTCGGTTCTTCCAACTGGAGGAGCTATTAAGCTGACGGTAGAAAAATACTTAACCCCGTTGAAAAGAGATATTATGAAAAAGGGCATTGAACCAGATATTTTTGTGGAAACTGATAAACCTTTTTCCAGCAATTTAAATGACCCTTTTATCCAAAGAGCTTTAGATTTTTTAACGAAAGGAAAGTAACATACATTGACAACAACATTTTTTGTAGAGAAGCCGTATCAAAAAACGAGCAAGGAGCTTTTAAGTACCACAGAGTCTTCTTTTGAAAAAGGTTTGACCACGACACAAGTTTCAGAAAGACTTGCATTGATTGGTCGAAACACAATTTCTTCAGGGAAAAAGACATCTGCCTGGAGGATACTCCTAAATCAATTTCAGAGTCTTTTGATCTACATTCTGTTGTTTGCTTCTGCGTTGTCTTTTTACATGAAAGATACAACGGAGGCTGTTGCCATTTTGATTGTTGTTGTGCTCAATGCACTTCTAGGATTTATACAAGAATATCGGGCAGATGCTTCTATCAAAGCAATCCAATCGCTAGTAAATCCTGAATGTACTGTTATTCGCGATGGCATGAGAAAATCTATTCCAAACGAAGAACTGGTACCGGGAGATATTGTTCTTTTAGAAAGCGGTAGTAAAGTTCCTGCAGATATTCGAATCCTATCTTCTACAGATGGTTTTAAGGTTGACGAGTCTATGCTGACAGGAGAATCTGTTTCTATTCTCAAAAATAGTACTGTGATGCAAGAAGATGTATCCAATCCTGGTGATGTTCGTAATCAATGCTACATGGGAACGATTGTAACAGATGGAAAAGCAACTGGAATCGTTATTTCTACTGGAGGAAAAACAGAACTAGGAAAAATAGCATCCCTAACCGGGGAAGTAAAAGAAGAAAAAACACCTCTTGAAAAACGAATGGATGGTTTTTCGCAGAGCTTAACCTATATTCTTGGTTTTATCTGTGTTTTGGTTTTTGTCCTTAATATCATGCAAGGAAAAGAGTTTCATGAGACTCTTCTATTTGCGATCGCATTAGCAGTAGCAGCAATACCAGAAAGCCTGCCTGCAGTTACCACCATTGTTTTATCCAATGGCGTTTCTCGAATGAGCAAGCATCAGGCGATAGTAAAAAAATTGGCTTCCGTTGAAACACTCGGGTCTACAACAGTGATCTGTACCGACAAAACGGGTACCCTTACCGAAAACAACATGAAAGCAATCAAAATTCTCACAAACCTAGAAGAAGGAGATATTCCCCAAGATATCTCGAAAGATCTTTCCACAAGACTCCTTCAAGAAGTATTTTACTTCGATAATGATGCAGAGATTCAACAAGAGTTTTCTTCTGGAGATCCGACAGAAATTGCTTTACTAGAAATTGGAAAACCCCTGGATACTCTCTATATGCAGAATCGATTCCAGCGATCTCATGAAATACCATTTGATTCGACTAGAAAAATGATGAGTGTCATGGTATCAAAAGATGATGCAAAGTTTTTTTACACCAAAGGAGCATGGGAACAAGTTTCAGAAAAATGTACTGAAATTGTTATCAATGGTGAATCTATTCCGTTTACAGATGAGTTACGGAGAAAGATTAATGACACTGTTCTTAGGTGGAGTCAGGATGGGTATCGAATTTTAGCAAGTGCTTACAACAAAAATCCAAAAACGAATGAAGAGGAGGATCTTATATTTATTGGAATAGCTGCCTTGCGAGACCCCATCCGCAAAGAAGTGTTTACTGCTATCGAAAAGTGTCAGGATGCTGGCATACGAGTAATTATGGTTACGGGGGATCATGCAGAAACTGCAAAAGCTTATGCTCGTGAGCTAAAAATCAATCAAATCTCCAATAAAGCTTTGACACACAAAGAAGTTAGCATATTGTCCGACGAGGAATTACTTCAGGAATTAAAAACTTGCTCTGTGTTTGCTCGAATTAATCCTGAGGACAAATATCGCATTGTATCTTTACTGAAAACTCAGGGAGAGATTGTTGCGATGACTGGCGATGGTGTTAATGATGCTCCTGCTTTACGCAAGGCAGATATCGGTGTGGCAATGGGTCTTCGAGGCACCGACTTAGCTCGAGAAGTTTCAGAGCTGGTTCTTATGGATGACAACTTTGCTACTATTGTGCAAGCCATCGAAGAGGGTCGAGTGATTTACGACAATATCAAAAATACAATCTTCTTCCTTCTTTCTTGTAACATTGGTGAAATTTTGTTAGTAGTAACTGCTATTCTTTTTGGTATGCCGGCACCTCTTGGTGCACTACAACTGCTATGGTTGAATTTAATTACAGATAGCTTCCCCGCACTTGCATTAGGATTTGAAAAAGCCAGTAAAGGTATCATGAATCCACGAGATCAAAAGGAAAACCAGTTTTTAAATCGTCCCTTCATGACTCGTGTAATCCTCCAAGGTCTTTTAATTGCTGCAGGTGCTTTTTGGATTTATTATGAATACTATTTTGGTACTTTTAACAATCGAGTACTTTTTGCCTCTACCGCATGTTTTGCTGGTTTAATAACGATTGAACTATTCCGTGCATTATCTGCACGATCGCAAAAACGCTTTTTATTTGAAATGGGATTTTTCTCCAATAAATATGTGATTTTTGCTCAATTTATCTCGTTTGGATTCTTGATGCTTGCTCTATACGGTCCAGTTGCTGAAACATTTTTCCAGTCAGTACCCATACAAACCTCACAATGGATCAATATATTCATTATCGCAACCATAGCACTTATTTGTGCGGAGTTGCAAAAGTATATTCTTCGGAAACAAAAATGATCAAAAGTACTTTCATCGTTGTTTCAGGTCCGTCAGGTGTTGGCAAAAAAACAGTAATACAAGAATTGTTACATTTTACCGATAAAGTTCTTTTATCAGTGAGTGTTACCACTCGATTCCCCAGAAAAGGGGAAAAAAACGGAGTTGATTATTGGTTTGTTTCCAATGGAGAGTTTGAACAGAAAATACAAGACAACCTTTTTATTGAGTGGGCAAAAGTAGGCGAATACTACTACGGAACTCCTTGTTCAAATGTGGAACAAGCAAAAAAACAGAACAAATGGCTGCTTTTGGAAATTGATGTGCAAGGTGGATTAAACATTATGAGGCAGTATCCACAAAACGTTGTTTCCATTTTCATTGCCCCCCCCACGTTTGAAGACTTATATATAAGACTGAAAAATCGTAGTACAGAAACAGAAGAAGAGATCCAGAAAAGACTACAAATTGCGAAAGTTGAACTTTTATACAAAAATCAGTATGATTTTACAGTTGAAAATGATACACCAGTGAATGCTGCAAAAAAGATAAATCAATTTTTATTGGAGGAACTCCTGTGCAAGAAAAAGAAGTGACTATAGAAGACTTGTTAAACAATATAGATCCAGATAAGTACAGTATGGCATTGCGAATTATTTTGCAAAGCATAAAAGTATCTAAACATTGTGAAACTACTTTTCCTATTGGGAATTTCTATACCAATATCATTCGTGATGCAAAAAAAACGATGTATTTAGGTGAGCAAATCGATGATGAAAAACCAGATCCCTTTAAACCCATTGAGTAAGTATGAACTATTCTGACATTCTTCGTTGCTTACCGCATAGGTACCCTTTTTTGCTTGTGGATCGTGTATTGTCTATCTCAGATGATTCTATTCAAGGTCAAAAAAACGTGACTATGAACGAACCTCAGTTTCAAGGTCATTTTCCAGAAAATCCAATTTTTCCAGGAGTTCTCATTGTTGAAGCTCTTGCACAATTATCAGGAATTTTTGTATCCGAAAAGCATTCTTCTCATGGAGAGAAAATTGGTCTTTTTGCGGGTATTGAAGATTTCTCTTTTAAAGGAATTGTCAGGCCTGGTGATGTACTAATACTGAATTCCTCTCTTCATCGAAAAAAATTCACTGTTTTTGTATTTGATGTTTCTGCAACTATTGATGATACCATTGTTGCAAATGGGAGAATCAAGGTTATCCTTAGCGAAAAAGGAAGATCAATGTGAAAAAAGTTCTGATTCGTGGTGTTGGGCATTATGCTCCTGAAAAGAGAATAACGAATGAGTTTCTAACCACAATTGTGGATACAAATGATGAATGGATTCAAACTAGAACTGGTATTCAGTCAAGGAGGTTTGTAGCAGAGGATCAAACTACTTCTGACATGGCAGCAAAAGCAGCCCAAATGGCTCTTGATGAAACTGGTATGCAACCAGATGATATTGATTTAGTAATAGTAGGCACATCTTCGCCTGACATGTTCTATCCCTCCACTGCTTGTGTTGTTTGTGATAAAATTCATTTGAAGAGTCCAACTGCCTTCGATTTACAAGCTGGCTGTTCCGGTTTTGTGTATGGACTAACAACTGCAACTCAATTTTTGCGCACAGGTCAGAAAAAGAATGCGTTAGTGATTGGGGCTGATGCAATATCTCGCTGCATTGATTTTTCCGACCGAGCCACATGTGTCTTGTTCGGTGATGCTGCAGGAGCGATGATATTATCATCCTCTGACGAAGGGACTGATCAAATACTTTGTTCCATTGATGGTACAGATGGTACTGGCGGGAAATATCTTTCGATGCCTGCTGGTGGAGCTCAAAAACCTGCTTCAATCTATACGTTGCAAAATCATGAACACTCCGTACATATGAACGGAAAAGAAATATTTAAGTTTGCGGTTCGAATTAGCATTTATATGATTGAAAACATGCTTGAGCAAACTGGTCTTTCTGTTGACGATATTGATCATTTTGTTTTCCATCAAGCCAATGTCCGTATTATTGATGCAGCAGTAAACAGAATGGGTTTTCCCAAAGAAAAGGTCATCTATACTTTGCATGAATATGGGAATACATCATCCGCTTCTATTCCCTTGACGCTATCTCTTGCAAAACAAGATGGTAGAATAAAGAAAGATGATATTGTTTTAATGGTTGTGTTTGGAGCTGGACTCACATATGCTGGGTCTATTGTTAGGTGGTAATGATGATGAACTCAAAAACTGTACTCATTACTGGTGCGAGTAGGGGAATTGGTAGAGAAATTGCACTGCATTTTGCCAAAGAGGGGTATTATACCGCAATCAATTATCCTTTCGAGGCAGAAAAAGAAAATGCAATGCATACTTTGAGCGAAGTACAATCCCTGGGTGCGCAGGGAAGTATTTATGAAGCAGATGTTTCCGATCTGAACGCAGTAGAAAATATGGTAAAAAATATAAAAATGGACGTAGAAACCATTGATGTTCTGATAGCAAATGCGGGCATAACAAGTGATAAATTGATTATGAGAATGACTCCAGAAGATTGGGATCGTGTTATCCGCATCAATCTTACAGGTGCATTTAACTGCACAAAAGCTGTTACAAAAGAAATGATGAGAACAAAAAAAGGTCGTATTGTTTATATTTCGTCTGTGATTGGTATCATTGGTAACGCAGGACAAGCAAATTATGCTGCCTCTAAAGGAGGTATGATTGCTCTTTGTAAAAGTGTTGCGAAAGAGTTTGGATCTCGTAATATAACAGCGAATTGTGTTGCACCCGGTTATATCATGACCGAAATGACACAGAATTTACCCCAAGAGGCAACCGATCATTTTATGTCTAGAGTATCTTTAAAGCGTTTTGGAACCATGGAAGATATTGCAAATGCAGCTATGTTTCTTTCATCCGATCAAGCTTCCTACGTTACTGGGCAAGTTTTGGTTGTTGATGGAGGATTAACACTATAACACAGGAGGGTCATATGACCAGAGAAGAAGTTTTTCAAAAAGTAGTTCCCGTTATTTCTGATAAATTAGGTATTAACGAAGATCTTGTTGTAGAAGAAGCACATTTTATTAATGATCTGGGTGCTGACTCATTGGGTTTGGTCGACATTACGATGGCGTTGGAAGAAGAATTTGGTCTTGAAATCCCAGATGAAGATGCTAGCAAGCTTGAAACTGTTGGCACAATGATTGACTACATCGTAAAAGCGGCATAGATGAATCTACGACGCGTAGCGATCACTGGTTTAGGGATGGTATCGCCTGCAGGACTTTCTGTAGAAGAGAATTTCCAGAATTTCCTGAAGGGAACATCCTTTGTGGACACTATTACCCATTTTGATCCAACAGATTTCAAGGTGAAAATTGCTGCTGAAATACCAAATTTTGATCCAACTTTGTATATGTCCAAACCAGAAACCAACCGAATGGATCGCTTTGCTCAATTAGCTATTGCGGCAGGAACGGAAGCTTTCCAGGATGCCAGCATACAGCTTACAGAAGAGCAAAAGCAGCGCTTTGCTGTGATTGTAGGGACTGGCATTGGAGGAAACCAAGCCTTCATTGAAACCTGTGAAGTTTTGGACAAACAAGGTCCTTCAAGGATCAGTCCTTTCTTTATCCCGAAACTGATTGGTAATATGGGCGCAGCACTTCTCTCCATTCGCTATGAAGCGAAAGGGTATTCGTCTGACGTTGTAACCGCATGTGCCTCCGGTACTAATGCTATTGGAGATGCGTATAATCGAATTCGATTTGGACTTGAAGATTTTGCTCTTGCAGGTGGTGCAGAAGCTCCTGTCACCCCTATTTCCATTGGGGGATTTGCAGTTATGCGTGCTTTGAGCAAGCGTAATGATGAGCCAAAAAAAGCATCCAGACCCTTTGATAAGGATCGAGATGGCTTTGTAGTTGGAGAAGGTGCAGGCATCTTATTCTTAGAAGAATGGGATCATGCAGTTCAAAGAGGAACTCGAATTTACGGTGAAATTGTTGGATATGGAGCAACTTGCGATGCATTTCATATTACTAAGCCTTCCCCTGATGCACATCAACAGACTAGGTGTATGCAATTGGCTATAGAGGAAGCAGGAATATCTCTTCAAGAAGTGACCTATATCAATGCACATGGTACTTCCACTGAAGCTAACGATATTACAGAAACCCTTGCCATAAAGAATCTTCTTGGTAAGCACGCATATCAAGTGCATATCCATTCCACTAAATCTATGATTGGGCATACTTTAGGAGCTGCTGGTGGCGTAGAAGCAGTTGTGGCAGTAAAAACATTGTCGACTGGTAATATCCATCCCACCATTAATCTTGAAAATCCTGATCCACTTTGCGATTTAGATTATACGCCCAATACTATGGTGAAAGCAAATATCCAGTATGGCCTATCAAATTCTTTTGGATTTGGAGGACACAATTTTTCTCTATTGTTTAAGAAAGGACCTGCATGAATCCATTGGATTTTAGTGCTTTTTCGAAAAGAAATTCTCCAAAAAAATCTTCTAAATTGGATCAGACTTTATCTGAAAAAAACTGGATTAAGTGTCCTAAATGCGGAATTCTCATCTATGAAAAACAATTAAAAGAACAATGGAATGTATGTCCAAAATGTGAGTATCTCTTCCGTCTTGACTCTGATGACCGTATCCGACTCATTCTGGATGACGGGAGTTTTGAAGAGTTTTACTCAAATCTTCGGCCTACCGACATACTACAATTTACAGATCAGGTTTCCTATCCTGAACGATGTAAGCAAACTGAGGCAAAGACTGGTTTAACAGAAGCTATTCGTGTAGGAATAGGAAGCATAGACAATCAGCTGATAGCAGTTGGGATTATGGATTTTCGCTTTATTGGTGGTAGCATGGGGATGGTTGTTGGAGAAAAAATAGTTCGAATTGCAGAATATGCTCTTCACAATCATCTACCACTTTTACTTGTTTCTAGTTCAGGTGGGGCTCGAATGCAAGAAGGAATGTACTCTTTATTACAGATGGCAAGAACATCTGCTGCGATAGGTAGATTCCAAAAATCTGGTGGATTGTATATTTCCCTGTTGACACATCCTACAACCGGTGGCGTTAGTGCCAGTTTTGCATTTCTTGGAGATATTATTATCGCAGAACCGGATGCTCTCATTGGTTTTGCAGGACCTCGTGTGATTGAACAAACAACAAAACAGAAATTGCCTAACGGATTTCAGACTTCTGAGTTTTTACTTGAACACGGACAAATTGATAAAATAGTGAAAAGAAAACATGTTAAACAATGTTTATCTACTCTTCTTCTTTTTTATTCGAGAGGGATCAAAACATGAAAAAAACTGGTTCAATAACCTATCCTTTTGAATCCCCGATTGAAGAAATCGAGAAGAAGATTCAAAGCATCGAAAATGAAGAATCCTTGTCGAATAAAGAAGAAATCTTACAGTCACTCTACGTAGAAAAAGAAGAAAAGATTCATGAAGTATATCATTCTCTGAGCCGATGGGATATTGTACAAATCGCACGTCACCACGAAAGACCAAAAACTCCTGACATCATTGCTCAGCTTATTCCCGATCATATTGAACTACACGGAGACAGACTCTTTCGAGATGACCCGTCTATTATGGGAGCCATGGGGACCTATCACGGAAAAACTATTATGATGATCGGTCATAATCGAGGATCATCAACAAAAGAGAAGATACGAAATCAATTTGGTATGGCTAGTCCAGAGGGTTATCACAAAGCACTACGATTGATGCAATTAGCAGAAAAGTTCCATGCTCCTGTTGTAACCCTTATTGATACGCAAGGGGCATATCCAGGAATTCAAGCTGAAGAAATGGGGCAATCTGCAGCTATTGCTGGAAATTTGAAAGAAATGTTTCGAATACGGGTTCCTATAGTTAGTGTTGTAATTGGAGAGGGTGGATCTGGTGGAGCTTTGGGTATTGGCATTGGAAATATAGTCCTTATGATGCAATACAGTATTTATTCCGTGATTTCTCCAGAAGGTTGTGCTTCCATTTTATGGAGAGATGCTTCAAAAGCTTCAAATGCTGCAGAAAAATTACAATTGACAGCTCACGATCTTATGCAAAGAAACCTTATTGATCAAGTGATTCCAGAACCATTAGGAGGAGCTCATAGAAGTCCAACAGAAGCAATCCAACAATTGGATCAATCTATTCATCAAATTCTTCTGCAACTGATTAACTTGAATGAACAGGACCTATTGGACGACCGATACGAAAAATTTAAGAATATTGCCTCAATTTCCTTGTAATCCCATGTCTGTTCGACAAATTTCCATTACAGCTCTCTTTGTTGCCCTACTATCTATTGGATCCATGATATATCTTCCTATTGGACCTATTCCATTTACACTCCAAACATTTTTTGTTTTTTTAGCAGGAATTCTTTTGGGGAAAAAATGGGCGACCGTTTCAATAGCGGTATGGATTCTTCTCGGAGTTATTGGAATTCCAGTTTTTTCACAAGGAAGAGCTGGTATTATGGTTTTACTGGGACCAACAGGTGGTTTTATCATTGGGTTTTTAGCAGCGTCCTTTACTATGGGATGGTATCTTGAAAAGAAGAAAAATGTATTTTCAAACACTCTTGTCTCCATTTTTATCGGTCTTTTCTGGATTTATTTATTAGGAGGCATCGGATTTTATCTGCACTCAGTTTGGATCATTCACAATCCATATTCATGGCAAGAGATCTTTCAATATGCAGTAGCACCCTTTATCCTAGTTGATGTAGCAAAAGCTGTTTTGGCTGCGTTGATTGGTGTAAAAATGCGATCTATATTTCATACAACAGGGTTATATCCAATATGAGTGCTCCTGCTTTTCAATGTTTGTTGTTGCTTTCGATCGCAACATTATTAACGCTTCTTTTGGTTCCCTATTTTCGCAAATTGGGTTTGCGATGGAGTATCGTGGATAATCCACAGAAAAAAGAAAAGGATAAACACGGTAATTGTAGAGAGAAACTCCATAAAAAAATCACGCCATTAACCGGCGGTTTAGCTCTTTTCGTATCATTTTGGTTGGCTGTTTTTCTAACTATACCTCTAAATCAACAGATTTTTGGTATTTTCTTAGGATCACTTTTCATCGTTGCTGTGATGGCTTTGGACGATAAAGTAGACCTGAAGCCAGGAATTAAGCTCATTGCCCAATGTATTGCAGCATCCATACCAATTTTCTTTGGCGTACAGATTCGATATATATCCAATCCTTCTACAGGAAATTATTTTGATATTGGATTTTGGGGAATTCTATTTAGCATTTTTTGGAGTGTTGCTTTCATGAATGCGATGAACCTTATTGATGGATTGGATGGTCTTGCAACGGGCATTGCAGGGATTGCACTTTTATCGATGTTTGTTGTAGGAATATTGAGTGGATTTGTAATTCCATCCTTTTTTGCCATTGCTCTAGTTGGGTGTTGTTTTGCTTTTCTGCGATATAATTTTTATCCAGCTAGCATTTTTCTAGGTGATTGTGGTGCTCATTTTTTAGGATATATGATTGCAACAATTTCGATATGGGCTGGATTAAAAACAACTTCTGGAATCGTTTTGCTGATTGCTTTAGTAGGATTTGGAATTCCAATATTTGACGTCATTTTTTCTATCATTACAAGGTCTCGAAAGGGAAAAAAGATATACGAAGCTGATTTGGAAAATATACATTATCAGCTACATCGAAAAAAAGGATGGGGACAACGCCGAATTGCTTTAGTGTTTTATGCCATAACAGCTTTATTGTGTTTGATCCCAATTTTATTGCTATACTTATAATCAATTCTAGACCATGAGGGATGTATGCATAAGCCAACACTGTTGATTATATTTGGAACAAGACCCGAGGCAATCAAAATGGCTCCCTTGGTGCGAATATTTCAAAGCGACCCTTCATTTCGCACTAAAGTCATTATAACCGCACAGCATAGAGAAATGTTGGATCAAGTTCTTCACTTATTTTCGATTCAGTACGATTATGACTTCAATCTCATGAAAGAAAAGCAATCTTTAGAATCTGTTACCACAGGAGTCTTGGATGAATTAACAAAAGTGATTCATTTGGAAAACCCTCAACTGGTTTTTGTTCATGGCGATACGACCACTACGTTTGCAGCTTCCTTAGCAGCTTTCTACAATCATGTCCCGATTGCTCATATTGAGGCTGGACTACGTTCATATGATATGCAGAACCCATTTCCTGAAGAAATGAATCGAACGTTATGTGATCAAATCACCAACCTTCATTTTTGTCCAACCGTGCAAGCAAAACAGAACATTATTCAAAGCCACACACAAAGTTCCTTGGTGTATGCCACGGGTAATACCGTAGTCGATAGTTTGCTTTGGGTAGTGTCTCATATTCAATCGAATAAATCCAATCTGTTGGTCGATGAGTCACCAGGTGTCAAAAGGATCCTTGTTACTCTTCATCGAAGAGAATCTTGGGGTCAGCCCATTGAAAATGTTTGCAAAGCAATTCGAGATATTGCCATCCAACATTCTGATGTTCAAGTGATTTTCCCCGTACACAAAAACCCCATTGTTCGTACATCTGTATTTTCTTGTTTGGGCGATCTTGCGAACATTCAATTGGTAGAACCCATGGACTATATTCATTTTGTGGCCGAAATGAAAAAATCTTATCTTATTTTATCTGATTCTGGAGGAGTGCAAGAGGAGGCTCCCACTTTTGGAAAACCTGTATTGTTAACCCGAAACGTTACTGAGCGTCCTGAGGGTATCCAGTGTGGAATTGTTAAATTAGTGGGAACAAGTTATGAAAATGTCCATCATGAACTTCTATCACTTCTCACAGATAGATTTTATTATGATTCAATGACAAAGTCAAAGAATCCATTTGGGGATGGGAATGCTTCTAAGCGGATTCAAAATCAAGTCCGTCTCTACTTTGGAATGGATACCGTATACTCCGATATGGACGAGTTTTTACAATGAGTCAGTTTGTGATTCAAGGTAAGAAACTATTAAGGGGTCGTGTTCAGATTTCAGGTTCAAAGAATGCTACTCTTCCAATTCTTACCGCTACCCTATTGATTAAAGGACCAATTGAGATCTCTAACATTCCCGATCTAGGAGATGTTCGTATCCTGATCCAAGTACTTCGTGATATTGGAGTAAAGGTAGAACAACTTACAGAAGATCGGTATCTTTTTGATGCTACTGGAGATATTCAATCCGATTTATCTGCAATCAAAGGCGTGAGTTCAATCCGGGGATCCCAAACTCTTCTCGGGGCAATGTTAGCTCGCAATCATGAAGTCATTTTACCCATATTGGGAGGTTGTAGAATAGGGTCTAGGCCTATGGATATTCACTTTCAGAACATTCAAAAAATGGGAACCACCATAGAGAATATAGGGAATCGTAAGCATTTTAAAACTTCTCAGCTTAAAGGAACCCATATATACATGGACTATTCTTCTGTAGGGGCTACTGAAAATTTAATTTTAGCTGCTACAAGTGCAGACGGGATTACGATTATTGAAAATGCTGCTCAAGAACCAGAAATCGTGGATCTCGTTTATTTTTTAAACAAAGCAGGAGCTAGGATTACAGGCTTGGGTTCAAAAACAATCCAGGTGATTGGAAATTCTACCCTCAAACCGATTGATTATCGTATCATGCCTGATCGCATTGAAACGGGCACTTTTATGATCGCAGGAGCCCTTACAAAAGGGGTAGTGCAAATCGATAAATGTAGTGTACAAGACATGAGCGCTTTACTTTTTAAACTGCGAGATATTGGTGCACAAATTGATATTATTGGACAAACTAGTCTTACGGTTTCTATGGATCAAAGACCAGACGCATTTTCTATACGAACTATGCCATTTCCAGGATTTCCAACCGATTTGCAGTCTCTTGTCCTCTCCATTGCATGTTATGCTAAAGGAACGAGCATTATTAAAGAAACCATCTATGAGAATCGTTTTAATGTTGTTCCAGAACTACGGAAAATGGGTGCTATTATCATGACAGATAACAAACTAGCCACTGTAACGGGTGTTGAGCAATTATATGGTGCTGACGTAGAGTGTCCAGATTTACGTGGTGGTTGTGCGCTTATTTTAGCAGCACTCGCAGCAGAAGGTACGTCGTATGTTCACAAAGTTAATCATGTAGATCGTGGGTATCAAGGTTTTGAAAAAAAATTACAGTCTTTAGGAGCCTCAATTGTTAGAGTGGAGGAAGAACATGACGATTATTGATGACAAAGGAAAACTTTTTGGTTGGATTAACATCATTGACTTGTTTGTGATCATCTTGCTCCTTGTTTTAATAGGGGTAAGTATTCGTTTTTTCACACAAAAGAAGATTGCCAATGAGGAAAAAGATTTCTATGTGATTCAGGTTCGCGGGACAGAGTTAGGACCTGAAATTGCTGAAATGATCACAAGGGGAATGCAAATAAAGCAACCTGATGGAACCAATTTTGGTGTCGTTACAACCGTTCCCGAGGTTGGACCAACACAAGTGTATGTTACTACCCCTCAGGGGGTGCTAGTGCCAAGAGCTCAACCAAAGATGATGGATGCGACATTTTCCTTCTTGTGTTCTGTTCCCAAGGGTAGTAGTGAGATAAAATACGGCAGTCAGTCTTTTAAAGCTGGCGCTAGAGGATTCATAGAGTCCAATTTCACCAAATTTACGGTTTATGTGTTATCCATTCAGCCCGTATCAATTCAAGAAGCAAACGAGATACGACAATCTCTTCAAGCAGAAGAATCTACTTCTACTACGCAAGAAGCTCAAAATACGTCTACGCAAGAATCAAAACAAACGGTTCCCTAATGAACATACGACTGTTGTTTCGAAATGCCGGCATCGTAACATTTGGTGCATTATGTAGTAGAATATTGGGTCTTGCACGTGAAACAGCGATAACAAACCGATTTGGTTTATCTGCACAGACAGATGCATATGCTGTTGGCTCTTATGTTCCCATTACTCTTTCAAATATGCTTGTGTCGGGTATCGTATCGGCAGTTTTTATTCCCTTATTTTCTCAATTGGTTGCAAAGAAAAAAATAGCAGATTTGCGGATGATTATCACTGTTACCGTCAATCAATTTGTTCTTCTCATGGTGATCTTTTTATTTGTCCTATATGTGATCGCTCCCTTCATGGTAAAAATCCAAGCCCCAAAATTCGATCCAGAGAGATTGTATTATGGGATAAGCATTTTTCGAATTGCTTTACCATCCATTCTTTTTCTAGGCTTGGCTGCATTGTCATCGGGCATACTCAACTCCATTAAAATTTTTGGAATCCCCACTCTGGGGGGAATCATATTCAATGCAACAATTGTTGTGATAACGTTAGCCTTCGCGCATATCTGGGGTATCAATGCTGTTGCAATTGCCCTTGTCGTAGGAGCTATTGGACAATTTCTCATCCAATATATATGGGTTGAAAAGCATCAACTTGGGTATCGTTTTAAACCCATACTTTATCATCCTGCTATGCGAGATTTATACATTTTAATTTTACCGGTTATTGTGGGTTCAGGGATCAATTATTTGGCACCATTGGTAAACAACATGATAGGTTCTCAACTAGCAAAAGGATATTTAGCATCGCTACACACTGCATTTAAAGTCTCACAGTTTCCTATCGGTATATTCGCTCTTGCAGTATCAAGTGTTGTTTTTCCAAATTTAGCAGAACATGTTGAGAAGAAAGAGCATCGCAGTGTCCAGCAAAATGTCCAGTGGGCAATAAAGTTCGTATTATTGATCATGCTGCCTGCAACTCTTGGATTGGCAGTAACAAGCATTCCGGTTGTACGGTTATTGTTTGAATCGGGAGAATTTGCTGCTCATGATACACTTATTACTGCTCCGGCCCTTCAAATGTATTGTATTGCTCTCATTCCCTGGTCACTAACTGCTATTTTGGTTAAGATACTCTATTCTTGCAAAGACACTATTACACCTGTATGGGTTGCAGTCACAACCATTCTAGTCTTGGTTGCGTTTGACCTGGCTTTGGTAGGACCAATGGGACACTTGGGATTGGCTTTGGGATCAGCATTGTCGGGTGTTTTTAATACCATCGTTTTGTGGATCATTATTGCGAAGAGATATCCAAGCTATCTTGTAGTATCACCCCTTCGGAAAACTGGTATTATATGTGCTATAGGATCTTTACTAATGACAGGGAGCCTCTACTTTGCAAATTTGCAGTTTTCTAAGTTTCTTCAACTCAGTTCCAAATGGGATCAAGTGTTTCAGGTTATTTTACTAGTTTTAGTAGGCTGTTTGGTCTATGGAGTGTTTATCTATTTATTTGATAAACGCGATGTCAAGGAAGTGATGGGACGATCATGAAAAACAATGAAAGTAAGTCAAAAAAGAAAACAAACATTTTTCTGTGGGTTTTGATCCTACTCATTGTAGCTATTGTTTCTACAGCTGGATACTTCATCTATCGAATCCTATTCGATTTCAATACAGAAACAGAAGAGGGCAAACAGATCCGAAAAGAGTATTCGATTGATTGGTCGGGGAGAATGAATGTACTTGTTATTGGATGCGATCAGAGAGATGGATTGAATCTGGGAGTGAGAGCAGACACACTGATTGTTGCAAATTTGGATTTAAAAAATAAAACAGTTCGCATTATGTCCATCCCTCGCGATCTTTGGATTGAAATTCCTGGACATGATTGCTACGATAAGGTGAATTCTACGCTAAATCCGTATTATTTTTCCGATGGGGGAATAGGATTAACCTTAAAAACTGTGGAAAACTTGTTGAAAATTCCTGTAAAACTCTATATTGAAGTGAACTTTGAAGCTTTTAAAGAAGTCGTAGATGCATTGGGGGGGGTTGTGTATACTGTGGAAAAAGATATGTATTATGTTGATCCCTCGGACCCAGAAACGGTTATTAACCTAAAAGAAGGTGAACAAAAACTAGATGGTGATAAAGCCCTTCAATATTGTCGTTTTCGGTGGGATGCACAAGGCGATTTTGTCCTGGATTACCAGGGAAAACAATACGGACGAACGTCAAGACAATTACATTTCCTAAAAGAGCTGGCTAAAAAAATAGTAAACACTGGAAACCTGATCACTTTCAATAGCATTATTAACATTGTTGCAAAATACACGGAAACCAATATCGATTCATCTGAATTACTCCGAATTGCTCTGTTATTTTATAAGATGAATCCAGAAGAGGATCTTCACACCGTAGCCTTTCCTGGAGCACTGGATTGGGTATCCAATACATCTGTTATTGTCCCCAAAGAAGAAGAACTACATCAGCTCATTGAATCCGATTGGAAAGATGTGACAGTTCTAGAACAAGAAGAATCCGAGGAAGCTTTATCGGATGAATAAAACCTGTTTTTTCCAAGAGAGCTATACTGTCCGTTTTTTTCAAACTTTATCAAGATATTGGGCTGCTTCAAAAACTCGACAATACGGATATACCTTGGCCCAAGTCATTGGGCAATATAGTCGGACCAGTCTATTTATTCAATGGATGCAACATAATCACTGCGTTTTCACTGCAATATTTCGGAAAAGCTATATTATCCATCGTTTTCGATCATGGATTTTTCAAGCTCTGTCGTTTTTTGTGAAATACATCACTGCATGTTTTCATGCCTCTATGATTCAATATGCCCTTCAAACACTGAAACGGGATGTAGCTGAAAATGGAGTTGCCTGTTTGTTTTCTTTTTTGTTCGCATATACAGTTTTGTGGACACTTTTAACTCTATTTTTTGGAGAAGGCTTATCTAGGCATTCTGTTTTGATTCTCTTTTCTTTTGTAATCCTATCGTTTTCCCTATCTTACATTCGAATTCAACCTAAAACTCTCTTCAAAGAAAGTAAAATTTGGCATTGGTTTACAGAGATTTGGCTATGAATACACCTGAAAATAAATCAACCCACAATATAACATCCACTTATCAAGAACTCCCGTATATCCTGGCAGGAATTATTGCTGGGGGTTTTGCTTTTTTTGCAGGTGGTTGGCAAATACTTCTGATTGTTCTATTCGGATTATTCGTCTTCTTTTTGTACTTTCGACCAACCATCGGTCTGTTTATTCTTCCTTTTTTTGTACTCGTTGATTATTATGTAAAAAGCTTTGGTACAGGTGGTTTATTTGGGCTATGGGATGAAGTATTGTTTCTTCTCATATTCTTTTTCATACTTTTGGAACGTCTTCGTAAAAATCAAACCTTTCTCCGTTTTACGATTGTTATTTATCCTCTCATATTTTTTCTTTGCATTGGTCTTTTATCTGCCGTTTTCAGTGATGCTGTAACTCTTGCTCAAGCTATTGAAGCTATGCGCTCTGTAGTACAGTGCTTTCTGTTTTATTTTCTTGTTATGAATGCTTCATTAAACAAAAGCCAAATACGTGGTTTACTTTTTGCTGTTGTTATAGGAGGAGTAATTTGTGCTGTATATGGTATTGTGCAATACTTTATTGGTGTTGCTTCTCCTCCAACCTGGGTAGATAAAGATTTAGAATTTGGTCTTACCAGAGCATTTTCTTTTTTAGGGAGTCCTAATGCTTTTTCTGGTTATTGTATTATGATTGCCCCTATTGCTTTAGGATTTGTTTTTCGAACCAACATAAAAAAAACTCACAAAATGTTGTTTTGGTTCTTGTTCTTATTGCTGATTGGGGGTTTGATTAGTTCGCTTACAAGAGCATCGTGGCTCGCATTTATACCTGCCGTATGTGTATTCTTTTTAATGATGAAAAAAGGGAGCTATGTAGTTTTTGTCTTTATTGCTATGATATGCATTCTTGCTTTTGTTCCGCCGATCCAGCAAAGATTTTCCACCCTTTTTTCTGAGCAATATCAACTAAAAAGTGCTGAAGGTGGGAGAACATATCGTTGGTCTCTAGCACTTGACCTTGTACAACAAAGACCATTTCTTGGTCAGGGACCTGGAAGCTATGGTGGAGCCGTTGCATATCGATTTCAAGAGTATGCTGGATTGTACACTGACAACTATTATCTTCAAATTCTTTCAAACTATGGTACTTTAGGATTTCTTGGGTTCCTCTTCATTTTTATTTTCCTTTTGCGATTACTTTTCATGAGTTTTCGAAATGCTCCACAGAAGGACAAGAGCTTGATCGCTGGATCGATTACAGGTGCAATTGCTCTGTTTCTCAATATGTATACAGAAAACCTATGGGAAATCGTTCCATTGTCGGTTATCTTCTGCTTTTTTGTCGCACTGTCTATTCGACTAGGGGAAGTGGATGATTCAAAATAAAGATATTGTCATTTTTTCGACAATGCAATATCATGAATTACCAACTCGCAAACAAAGGATTGCATCATTATTGAGTCAATCGAATCGCGTTTTGTACATTGAACCCCCCTCTACCTATCTTTCTGTACTGCTTCATGGAAATAATATTGCACCAAATCCCAAACTAGAAACACCCCTAAATTTAAGAATCGCTACACTTCCCACCATTTTCCCTTTCGGCCTTCGCAGTGCTTTTATTCACAGAATGAACCAATCCAAAATTTTAAAGCATATAAAACGAATACTCGCAGTCCACGGTTTTCACACCCACGTTGTATGGTTCTATTTAGTGGATTATCCTGCACTTGTTTCCTTGTTTCCACGGGCAATTGTGGTCTATGATTGTGTTGACGATCACTCAGCATACCCCGGTCTTCGAAGTGCACCATTTGTTAATGCATTGGAAAAGAAATTGGTACAATCTTCCGATCTGGTCTTTGCTACAACCGAAGCACTAGTAGATAAATTACAGTCCTACGGGAAAAACGCATTTCTAGTTCCCAATGGAGTAGAGTACTCTCTTTACCATTCCTGGGATGGACAAACTCCCGCATTCCTGGGGGGTATTCCTCATCCTATTATAGGGTACATGGGTGCTTTAAAAGAGTGGTTTGATGTTGATTTCATACTCGCTCTTGCTAAAGCCTTTCCAGATGTTCATTTTGTTCTTGCGGGACCGTCTTCTTCTACCTTCACTGCGCAGTTTTCTCACCATCCTCGTATTCATTTCCCAGGATCTATCCCTCCAAATGAAGTTCCTTCCTGGATTGGGACTTTTGACGTTTGTCTTATCCCTTTCTTACAAAATGATTTATCTCTAAACATCAGTCCATTAAAATTTTTTGAGTATTGTGCTATGGGTAAGCCCTGTGTATCAATTCCAATTCATCAATTAGAACAATACAGCCATGTTGCATACCTGTATCATACTCACGAAGAAGGCATACAAATGGTAAAAAAGGCATTGGAAGAAAAGGATATGCTGAAAAAAGAAAAGAGACTTCAAATTGCAAAAACAGCCTCTTGGGATGAGAAATTAAACTTTATGCTTATGCAAATTGAGGAAAAATTACTTACGAGTAAAACGTCTCCATAGATTCCATATTAAAACAAGCATAAAGAAGATAGCGATGGCGACATAATAAGGGGATTGTATGATGTGAGTATGTTTTTCTAGCAAGAATTGAGAAATATTCACCCCAACTTGTTCAAAAACCCAATCCAATAGAAAACCTAGTGCTAAAGCCATAAAAACAAGAACACACAAATACAGACCAATCACCTTTTTCCCAAGAGCTTTTTGTAGAGTTGCTATGGTAGCTACATTTGTGGCTGGACCGACAAAAAGGAATACAAAAGCAGCTCCAGGATTAATTCCTGCAATAATTAAAGAAATTGCAATCGGAATTGAAGATGTAGAGCAAATATACATAGGAAGACCGATAAGAATCATAGCCATTCCTGACACCAAGCTATTTCCCACTATTGTATTTGAAAAGAAGTTGGGAGGAATGATAGTGGTGATGAGAGCTGCTATTGCAACGCCTACAAGGAATGACAGAGCAATGTCTTGAACCATTTCTTGAAAAGCATAGGTGAATATATTTCGAAAAAAAGATGTAGCGATTGTTTTTTTGTTCGGTGCGTTTCTTGATTTCATGAATTGGGAATCTTCACAGTTGTCCTCTTCTTTTTGAGGATGACAATGGGTACATTTTACAGGGGTAGAATTGGAGGGAATATTTAAATTCCATGCATTTGAAGCCGCTTCGATAAGTCCACCACCTGTAATACCAGAAACAAATGCGGCCAAGGGACGGAAAATTGCAAAAACAGGTCCCATCATACCATAAGTTGCAATTATGCTGTCAACACCAGTTTGAGGCGTAGAAATCAAAAACGAAATGATAGCTCCAATGGAAGCACCACTTTTTTTCAAAAAAACAGCAAAAGGAATTACCCCACAAGAACATATTGGAAGGGGTACCCCAAAAACAGAAGCTTTAAATATGGAGGTGAATCCCTTTTTTCCTAAATGTTTCGGAATCCACTCTTCGGAAAGGACTTGGTGAAGGAAACCCACCAAAAGCAAACCAATCACCATGTACAAGCTCATATCTACAAACATCTGATAAAAATTCTTGAAAAATAAGACGAAACTTTCTGTCATATCTATTCCTTACATATTACACGGAGGGTTGATTTTTCATGAAATCTCTGTGAAATCAATACAACACAGCTGCACTATCCATAGTAAAAAGACTTGTTCCAAATGCAACTACTATAAGGGTTTTGTAGTGACATCAGCATGTACTCACTATTCACTGTATTCATTTGACGGATTGTTCTTCGTTCATATAATTACTATGATTTCAATTGAAACTAATTTGATGAGGTTTGATATGTCTAGAAAATGTGATGTATGCGGAAAAGGACCATTGGTAGGGAATAATGTATCTCACTCCAATCGTCGAACCAAAAAGAGATCATTGCCAAACCTGCAATGTGTGAAAGTAAAACTCCCCAACGGGGGTATTAAATCGATGAAGGTATGCACAAAATGCCTAAAAGCAAATAAGGTGCAAAAAGCGTAAAGGTTTATATGGACCTTAGGATGGATACCCGGTCTGATTTGATGAAATTTTTGAAGGATGTTCACAAAGAACATCCCTTTCAAATCGTAAGTGGAAAAGAATTGATGGAAGCTTTATCTCTTGATGAAGAAACCCTTCGTTTTCACTTGCGATTTCTTTCAGATTTGGGTTACATTGAACTTCTTAGTAAAAATCAAGACTTTAGAGCTCTGGTTCGGGTGACCGATAAGGGATACTCTAAGTTTGAAAATTAATTCCGCTACGTTAAGTACTCCAATTGGGGGTCTTTTAATACAAGCTACTACAGAAGAGATTCAATCCTTAACTTTTGTGGATCAAGAAAAAGAAGATTTGTTTTCTTCTTTGTATTTAAAAGAGTCTCTTCAAAGCGAAGAGATTGAAAAATTGCGAAACTTTCCACTTCTCATGGAAGCATGTAAACAGATTAAAGAATATTTTCAAGGAACTCGGTGCTACTTTAAACTTCCCATAAAGACCTTTGGAACACCCATAGAACAAAAAGTATACCGATTTGTCTCCATTGTTCCTTATGGGTACGTTGTATCTTATCAAGATTTAGCACAAATGGTATACATTGAAAATGGTGCCAGGTTTATTGGAAACTGTATGAGAAAAAATCCAATGCCCATCCTGATTCCTTGTCATAGAGTCATTACCAGTAACGGAAAAATGGGAGGATTTTCTGCAGGCACTGACAGAAAAAAATTTCTTCTACAATGGGAGAAAACAAACTGGGAGATGAACCATGAAAGTAGTTCTTCTGGCAGGTGGTTATGGTACACGTTTAAGCGAAGAAACGGAGAACAAACCGAAACCACTCATTGACGTTGGCCAGATGCCCATTATCTGGCATATCATGAAAAATTATGCTGGCTTTGGGCATATTGATTTTATTGTCTGCCTGGGTTATAAAGGGGACAAAATTAAAGAATTCTTCCATCAATACTTTCTCCGTCATTCTGATGTTACATTACATCTTGGAGACAACTCCATGGAAGTTCACGAAACATTTTCCGAAAAATGGAATATCACATTGATTGACACTGGGTTAGACACATACACAGGAGGCCGTGTGAAAAGAGTGCAGAAATATATTGGAGATCATCCTTTTATGCTTACCTATTGTGATGGATTATCCAATGTGGACATTTCTTCACTAGTTACATTTCACCAGAAGCACGGGAAAAAGGCAACGATGACCGCCGTGCAACCACCAAGCCGTTTTGGATTAATTCAATTCGACTCTACTGGTTTAGTACACCAATTTCGCGAAAAGCCAATGGAAGAAAAAATATGGATAAATGGTGGTTATTTTGTATTGGAACCCTCTGTATTTTCTTTTATTCAAGGTGATCAAACCATATGGGAAAGAGAACCTTTAGAAAAGCTCGTAGAGGAAAAACAATTGATGGTGTTTCCTCACAAAGGATACTGGCAGTGTATGGATACCCTTCGAGATAAACAACTTCTTGAACAGGAATGGGCAACGGGTCATGCTGCTTGGAAAAACTGGGATTAAACACCCGTGAGTTTGACATGAAAAAAGAAAAAATTCTTATCACTGGGGCATCCGGTTTCATTGGATCCCACCTAACAAGGTCTTTTCAAAACCAAGCAGAAGTTTACGTTGCACAAAGAAAGGTGTCATCCCCAGACAACTGGCGAAACATTGGATTGCATGATGTAAAATATGTAGACGTAGACTCTCTTCGAAAAGGAACCTTACGTTTCACTTCAACAGGAGAAGACATTCCACAGTTTGATTGTGTTTACCACTTAGCATCCCCCAGTACATTGTCTGCAGCCGAAAACGAGAACAATCTTGTCGACGATGGGATTGCTTTCACCTTGAATATGATATCTTTTTGTGCCAGATACAAAGCAAACAAGCTTGTGATTGCAGGGAGTTCTCATGAATATGGTGATCACGGCCGCAAACCACTCAATGAAACCATGGCATTGCAACCTGTTCATATGTATGGGGCTATGAAGGCTGCCACAACAACCCTTAGTGTGGTGTATGCGAAGCAATTAAACGTTCCACTTCATATCGCTCGTCTTTTTACAGTGTATGGCCCAGCAGATAAACCAAAAAATGTTATACCCTCTATGATTGAAGCCTCCTATACCGAAGTACCACTTGATTTAACTCCAGGGGAACAAATTCGCGACTATATTTATATTGACGATGTCATTGAAGGACTACACTGTCTGAAAAATTCTTCTCAACCTACAGGTTCCATATTCAATTTCGGAACAGGTGTAGGAACAAGCCTTCTAGAAGTTGCTGACATTCTGATGCAGAAAGAAAAAGTGGATCCATCTTTATTTCGATTTGACGTAAGACCTTACTACGATATGGAAGTAATGTATATGGTTAGCAATCCTGCCAAAGCAAAGAAACAACTTGGGTGGTCTGCCAAGGTCTCTTTAGAAGAAGGATTGCACCAAACATATCAATGGTACCACCAGTATTATCAAGAGGTGTTCCATGCGAGATAAACACAATTTATCTTCTTTCTATAAAGGTAAACGAGTTTTTGTTACGGGGCATACAGGATTTAAAGGGAGTTGGTTAAGCGCATGGCTTCTTTCTATGGGAGCGATATTAAAAGGTTTTTCACTCGATATACCAACAAAACCCTCTCATTTTGAAGCTATCGGTCTGTCTTCTCAGATGCAAGATACTCGAGGAGATATTCGAGATTTTCAAGTTGTTAAAAGGGAGATACAGTCATTTCAACCCCACCACATTTTTCATCTTGCTGCACAGCCTATTGTGAAGACTTCATATGAACATCCTCTTGAAACATTTCAAACCAACATAATGGGGAGTATTCATGTGTTAGAAGCCGCAAAACAATGGAATGAAGAACAATCTTCCAATCCGCTTCGTTCCATTATTGTTGTCACAAGCGATAAATGCTACGAAAATCAAAATCAATGCATGGGATATCGTGAAACCGATCCTATGGGGGGTTATGATCCATATAGTGCTAGTAAGGGTTGTGCTGAACTTGCAGTATCTTCTTATCAAAAATCCTTTTTTAACGATACTTCTATAGGAATTGCTTCGGTTCGTGCGGGAAATGTCATTGGAGGAGGAGATTGGGGTCAAGATCGTTTAATCCCTGATCTGGTAAGAGCTTTTTCTGCCGGGAAATCTCTTACTCTTCGAAGTCCCTCTTCCATTCGTCCATGGCAGCACGTAATGGATCCTTTGTCGGGGTATGTATTGCTTGGGAAAAAATTAGCCCAGGAACCTCAAAGATATAGTGGAGGGTGGAATTTTGGTCCTAGAGAAGTAGATGTAGCCACCGTGGAAGAAGTCGTCCAAGCATGTATTCAATATTGGCCTAATCATACATATGAGATAGCAACCGACAAGCTTTATCATGAAACCAATTTGTTACATCTTGATATACATAAAGCAGTTACATTACTACAATGGAAGCCAACGTGGATGCTCGAAAAAGCTCTAAAGATTACAATGGAGTGGTACCGACAAGTCACCGAAAATGGTTTTGATGAGGCGAAAGAGTTGACATATCGACAGATTGAGGAGTTCATGAATGCGTAAAACATTACTATATTCATTTGCTCCTTTTGGTAATTTAAAAGTTAATCCTGCTGCACAAATAGCACAGGAAATACAGAAGCATACAAATAATTGTGAGTTCTTGGTTTTACCGGTGACATTCAATTGTCAGAAAGAACTCCTTTCTGCTTTTATTGCTATGAAACCAGAACGAATCATAGGAATCGGGGTTGCACCGGGATCAGCGCAGGTGCAAATTGAATGTTTTGCACTGAATGAAATCTGGGCTCGGATTCCTGATAATCAGGGGGATCAACCACAGTATCAACCTATTCTCCCGGATGGACCTAAAGCATATCGAACTACCATGGATATAGAAAACATCCTAGGACACTTACAATCTCAACAAATACCATGTTGTCCATCTTTTCATGCAGGAATGTATGTATGCAACTACTCCTATTATTGGACGTTACATTTGTGTCATATGCATAATTTGCAGGGACTTTTTATCCATGTTCCTTTATCCCCGGAAGAAGTCATTCGTCAAAAAATCAACCAACCCTCTTTTTCTCCAAAAGAGATTGCCCAAGCACTATCGAAATCACTTTTTCTTTAAGGTAGTTCTTCTAGAATTTTCTGCAAGCGCAAGGCTTTTTGTTCTGTACCTTCCTCAGCAGCGATTTTTTTGTTTATCTGTCCATGCTGAGAAACTAGTGAAGGATTTTTAGCATATTGAAGAATCGCATCATGTAATTCCTGCTTTGTATCCACAAAATATCCATTATAGTTTGGGACCAAAAACTCTCGGGCTGAAGTTACATTCAAACCAGATATAACCCCCATACCAGATGCCATAGCCTCTGGGATGGTAAGTCCCCATCCTGCATAAGAGGGGTAACTAATGAGAACATCTGCCTGCAAATATACATCCTGCACACCCCTCCAGCTGTCTACATCGATCCATTTTGTGATAGAGGATAAAGTAGCAGACGACAGAATTCGTTTTTCTAAAGAGTCTCGATCGGGACCATTTCCAGATAGTGCGAGACGTATATTGGGTTGTTTTGAATAAACACTTTCAATTGCGTCAAGAATTTCATGTACACGGAACCTTGCATTCATGCTTCCGCTGTGTAAAAAAGTAACCATTTCTGATGGATTACGAACAGGGTGCTCTAATTCTCGTTGAATATCAGCAGCATAGCCAAAAAGAAATACTCTTTTGGACTTGAAGCGGTAATAATCCAGTGTTTTGTAACCAGAACATAAAATACCATCTATTCTTTTGTATAGGACCCTACGAATACATTCTTTGATTCCATTTTGAGCGACAGGCATTTCAAATGGTCCCATGAGTACTTTTGCATGATTCTTTACGGCCCATTTATATGCTGGATACCACGAAAGATTGTTCCATCTTCCATGTAGGATCAAACAGTCTGGTTGAAATCGTTTCATGTGCTTTGTGATAGTGGGGCAATAAAAAAATTGACCTTTTTTCAAGTATGTAGGTAGAATTTTGCAATATTCCGGTAGTGGTTGTTCCCAATAGAAAGGTCGGTTTGAATCTGCAATAGACTGCATAAACCAAAATTCAACATCAAAGATAGAATGCATTGATTTTGCAAAAGCCACCTGATAGGGGGCGGGAATGTGCGTTATTACAACAACTTTCTTTTTCATACTACCTCATTTGTGTAAAATGCCATGGCTAGGATTCAGATGAGTATATTATAAAACGAAAGAAGCATAAAAATCAATTCTGTACAAGCCTGTCTAGAAATTTTTTACAGTTGCAACACCGCTATGATAAAGTAAAATGATTCTATGAAATACAAACGAGTTAAAGGTACACGTGATATTTTGCCACAAGAATGGATTCTCCGAGAGGCCATTATTAATATTGTGAAAAACACAGCCTATGCTTTCGGATATGGCGAGATGACGACACCTATTCTTGAAGAAGCAGGATTGTTTATTCATTCGGTAGGAGACTCTTCAGACATTGTCACTAAAGAGATGTATACCCTTGTCGATAAAGCAGGTAGAAATCTTGTATTAATTCCGGAAGGTACAGCAGGGATATGTCGTGCTTTTTTAGAATCTAAAATGACCGTTTGGCCAAAACCTGTAAAGCTTTTTTATCTTCAGCGGTTGTTTCGATATGAACAACCACAAAAAGGAAGATACCGAGAGTTTTCCCAATTTGGAGCGGAATGCTTTGGAAGCAAGTCTTCTTCATCTGATGCAGAAATGATTTCATTAGCACACACCATTTTAAAAAAACTACACTTTTCATCTTTATCCTTGCATATCAATACATTGGGTTGTGATCAATGTAGAAAAGAGTATCGTGAGGCATTAGTACGGTATTTCCAATCATTTGAAAGTGCTTTGTGCGAAGATTGCCGTGTGCGATTAAAAACAAATCCTCTTCGCATTTTAGATTGCAAAAACCCCGAATGCAAAAACTGTGTTGCACAAGCTCCCAAAATTCAAACGTATTTGTGCGACGAATGCAAAGAACATTTTCAAGGAGTACTAGACATCATAGATACCCTAGATATTCCTTATATTGTTGACTATGATCTAGTAAGGGGTTTGGATTACTACACTCAAACTGTGTTCGAGTTTATTTCTCTTGATTTGGGTGCTCAAGGAACAGTGCTTGGTGGAGGTCGCTATGATGGCTTGTTAGAAAAAGAATTGGATGGACCACCAATGCCAGCTATTGGATTTGCTATGGGTTTAGAGCGGATTACAATGCTACTTGAGACCAAACGGGCTGAGTTGGAACTACGGGATGTTGATCCCATGCTATATATTGCCAATTTCGGGGGGACTACCGCTGCTCAAAGTTTGCAAATTGCCCAGGATCTTCGACATCATGGAATCAATGTTTTAGTCGACTTTGAAGGCAAAGGCATGAAAAAGGTCTTTGAGACTGCAGAAAAGAGAAATGCGAAATACCTCGTTGTGATCGGGGAAGAAGAAGAAAAAACAGGAATTGTTACCATGCGGAATTTACAAACACGCCAAACCAAGAAATTGGATATGGAGTCGATCACTACTTATTTTTTAAAAGGGGATTTGCATGAATTTTAGAGATGAATACTGTGGTTTAGTTACAGAAAAATGGAACTCCAAGTCCATCACACTGTCTGGTTGGGTGGATCGAACCAGAGAAGTTGGCGGAGTCACATTTGTACTACTCCGCGATCATACTGGGGTAGTTCAGCTTGTGTTTTCATCCCCCGATCTTATTCAAAAAGCTCATGAACTTCACAATGAAGATGTTATCATGGTGAAGGGAATCGTTGCGAATAGGAATGAAAAAGAAATCAACCCCAACATGAAAACAGGCCGCATCGAAATACAAGTTGATTCATTGCATGTTCTAAATGCATGTAAACATTCTCCATTCGAAGTTCGCAAATCCATGGAAGTGGATGAGAATCTTCGTATGAAGTATCGATATTTTGATCTTCGAAATCCAAAAATGTATTCGAATATACGCTTGCGACATACTCTTTTGCAAACAACAAGAGAATATCTTTCTCGTCATCACTTCACAGAAGTAGAAACTCCTTATTTAGGGAAAAGTACACCCGAGGGAGCTAGAGATTTCTTAGTACCCTCTCGCATGAATCCAGGGAAGTTTTATGCCCTTACTCAATCTCCACAATTGTATAAAGAAATGTTAATGGTGGGGGGATTGGATAGATATTTCCAAATTTGTCGCTGTTTCCGTGATGAAGATTTTCGATTGGATCGTCAACCTGAATTCACTCAAATTGATTTGGAAATGGCTTTTTCAGACGAAATGCTACTTCATCACATTTTAGAAGGATTGATGCAGCAAATTGTAAAGAACTGCCTTCACCAAGACATCATGCTTCCATTTTTAAAAATGAGTTACAAAGAAGCTTTGTATGCATATGGGACAGACAAACCAGACTTACGTTATCATGTGCCTATCATTCATTTTCGAGATGAATTCAAAAATCCTGAATACAAAATGTTCTATACAGCAGCAAACGAAGGAAAAACCATTGCTGCATTACATATAGATAAAGCTTTTATGAATTTGTCTCGAAAAGAATCGGATGCTTTTTTACAAGAATTGGAACATCCAAAGGTAACGTTCTTTTATGTTAAACATAAACCCGATGGAGTAGGACTAAATTTCCTCACCGAAACAGACAAAATGCGCATTGCAGAGAAAATGAAAAGTGCAGAAGGAGACTCCATATTGTTTGCAATTGGAACGGAAAAAGAAGTGTTAGAATCACTGGGTAGGGCGCGAACAATGATTGGTAAATCCATTCTAGAGCTTCAGCCCTATCGTAAAAACGAACTTCATTTCCTTTGGATCAATCAGTTTCCCTTATTTTTGTGGAATGAAGAAGAAAATCGACTTGACTCAGCCCAACATCCATTTACTTTGCCCAATATGGAGCAATACCATCAATATATTGATACCAATCCTCTTCAGATAGAAAGTTGCTCCTCTGACATGGTTTTAAATGGTTTTGAGCTAGGTTCCGGAGGCGCGAGAATAGTTAACTCTGATCTGCAAAAACACATATTCTCATTAATTGGTGTACCCCATGATCAAATTGAAGAACAATTTGGATACTTATTACACGCACTATCCTCTGGAGCTCCTCCTGAAGCTGGATTTGCTCTTGGAGTAGATCGAATCGCAATGCTATTAACTCAAAGCGCTTCATTGCGTGATGTCATTGCATTCCCAAAAAATACAAAAGGGGCTAGTCCTCTTACAAAAGAACCATCCCCAATTTCTGAGGAGCAATGGAAAGAAATCACCCGGCAATCGTAGTGAAGCGTTTTCTATATATTGTTGTACTGCTGTTCTTCATTTTTGTTATAGGGTCTTTTTCGTATTCTTCATTTGCTTTTGAAGTCAATTCTTGGATACTACCAGGACGTATTGAACCAACTACATCTGCAGTTGTTTTCTATGCTTTTTTTGGTAATGATATTATTCTGCAGTCTGAAGATCCTTCCATCCAAATTACTATTCTACCAAGTTTGCAGCAATGCAGCATCAACAATGATTTGACAGGTAGTATACAAATCCAAACCCCTGTTCATCAACCTATTGTTCTACAAATACAATCGAAATACCCCATACAATTCAAATATCAAAACCCCCATCTTGCTTTAAAAGATTTTGCAGTCATGTTTAAAGAATTTTCTATTCCCTGGCAACGAAGAATTTACATTGAAGATTATCTATCTCCAATTGAGGGCAATCAAAAAAAGTATCCACCTGAGATGTTCCATATTTCAGATCTTGTTGATTTCGGAGCTCCTTATACTTGGGGAGGAAAGGAATCGCTTCAAAGCATATCGACGAAACTGAACAAAAATAACTCTGTCTTTGGTCGAGTACCAGAACATTTTCAAGAAATGGTTACACATAAGAATGCTATGCATCCCGTAAACCTTGATGAGGGAGAGTCTATATGGGATCGACCCAAAGGAATGGAAAGTCCTGCTTATTGGACAGGGGTAGATTGCTCGGGACTTCTTGAACAATGCTGCTGTTATTCTGGGTTACAATGGAATTGGCAAACAGCACGTGTAATAGCTAGTGGAGATTATCGAGGAGCATCATCGTTTGATGAAGTACTCCCTGGGGATGTCATGGTGTTGAAAAGAAATGGAATTGTTGTTCATTTTGGCGTGATTTCTCAGAAGGGAATTTCGATTCCAACTACATCTATTATTCACAGTGCATGGTTCACCAATTATCAATATAACACCAACACTCTTCAGAAGGCAGTCGAAACGTCCCTTTCTGAATTTCGCTCTGTCTATACATGGGATATCGTTCGATTGTCCATTATTGAGTGAATTATGAAGCAAATTCTACTTGTCATCTTTTTGGGGAGTTTATTCTTTGTTTATCCATCTCTTCCAATACACCAATTAGAGGAGAAGAATATTTCTTCTCCTCAAACAGAATCCCTTCCTACAGATTTACAAAAGCCTTCAATTGCGGAGATTATTGGGATGTTGCCACAGCGAGAATCTATTCAAACAATTGATTTTTCCCAGCAAAAATCCAATTTTTCTTTATCCTGGGGTGTGGAAGAAACTGGAATTGGTTTAAAAGGATATGATCCAGATGCATGCAATGGAATATCCTCTGGTGCAATACCCACGCAAATTCAAGCGAATCAAGATGGATCTTTCTGGATTACGGATGGATACGGCCCTCGATTGGTGAAAATATCAGGCCAAGGAGAATTTTTACGTGACATTTCCTTGCCTCAGTTACGACGAGAAGAAATTGTGGATATTCCGGCTTTAGTTGGTTTTACTTTTCAAAAAACAGAAGATGGAACTTTTTACGTAATGGACACTCGACAAAAAAGGATTCATTACTATAGCGAAGAAGGCGTTTATCAAGGCTGTTTTGATATTGGCTATATTTTCTATAATCCAAATCGATTGCTTCAAGTAGAACCATTTTTTTCCGTTTTACCTGGGCCGATATTTCGTATCCAAGTTCAAATCAAAACTTCTGTTGATCGATCTAAACCAGATGTAGACTTGTTTCCAGTAGAAGACATAGAGCATGGTTTTTCCAAAGGCTTGTTTGATGTTTCTTTGCAGCCTTCCTACCAAATTGGTTTGTATGTGGATAAAGTAGCAAGAGTACTGCAAGTCTTTGATCCAACAAAAGAAGATTCCTTCTTTTCCCATGAATGGGAAACGAAAATGAACAATATTCCTTTCAAAATGATAGATAACAATCTTACATTTCAAATACAACAAATTTGTTACAAAAATAAAACTATACAATCCATCACAAAAATGAATCTAATTGAGCCCAATTGGAAAGGCGGAGGTTTGATTGGATGTGATCAAAACGGATCTATATACTACTGGGTGGATTCTCAAACCATAGGTATTGTCGGATTGCTTCAACGACAATCCCCAGAAGTCTCAGTACAGTACATGATCCTTCCAAAAATTCCCCTTCATCCTGTTGCTGTAATGCCTGAAGGCGGAGTAATTGGAATGTATTTGAAAAAAAATTCATTGGAAGTGTATACATTTATTGCACAATCATAAATTTATTTTATGATAGCTTTTATGAAGTTACTTTTTTTAGGGGGAGTAGATGAAATTTATTCAATTCGTGATCTGTGTTTCTTTATCCGTTATGTTTGCTATGGTTTCTTTGTTTCCTGCAAAACTTACTGCACAAACGAAACCCTATTCATTTCTCATTTTACCTAATGATTGTTCTGACCAATCTAATATTTTTCGGACAATCCCTTTAAGATTCAATATTTTAGACTCATTACAAATTGTAGAAGAATCTAATGGAATTCGTTTTCAGATGGCAGATTGCTCCTATGTATTCCATCCCGGAAAACCTATTTTGCCTATTGTTACAAGAAATATTGACATACAAAATAATGAAATACCCAGTTATATCCTCACAAAACATGTAAAAGCGAAAAAAATTGTACTTCAGCAAGATGCTCTCGCCTGTGCACCAGAAGCAAAGACCTTTACTGATTCATTTGAAAAGATCAAACTGCAATATTTAAAGGAAGAAAACAGACAAAGTGAAAGCGTATTAGGAATGTCTCTTGAAGAACCCTTGAGGGAATGGGTTTCTATTCATGAGTACTCGCAAGTATTCCCAAATATAAATGTAAAACATGCTATTACAACCAATGAGCAAAAAAAGCAGCTGGTATTACATATTCACCCTGTTTATCTATATCAAGGCCATGCTTATCTAATTACGGAATTGCAATTAGAAGTAGGTTTGCAATCTTCTGACGACGAAGATCGACCCGACGAAAAAAACAATTCGTCGATCATTTTAACACCACCAGAATTACTTGAAGAAGCAACGGCACTAGCCAAAATGCAACAAGAAGATGGATTTGAGACTTCTGTAATCACATTAGCGAATGTACAATCCTATCCTGTAGCGGAAGATCCGACTATAAATGATGGTTTTTTGGAAGCTTCTGAAGAATTTCGAGAAAGCATACAACACTATGACGCTACTTTAGCAGGACGTATACGATCTATGCTTCGGGAGAAACTACAAAAAGATGAAATTGATTATCTCACCATTTTAGGAGATGCTTCTTATATTCCTCCTTCTTACTATGAGTTTTCTTTTGATATGCTTGATCATATAGATCAGTGGGTACCCACGGATATCTACTATTCTTCCCCGTTCTACGATGATACACTAACATTTGAAGTGACTGTAGGGCGTTTACCTGTCCAAAGCAAAAAAGAAGCACAATTTCAGATTGATAAAATTAGACGCTATAGAAAAGCACTTGCAGAATCGGATACATGGAAAAATGCTATCGCTCTTTTTGGAGGAGATCCCTTTAGGGGAGACTATTTTGGTGAATTACATCAGTGTCGCTTGATTAATAAAGATGTGTTTAATGGTTTTTCGATTGATAAGAAATTTCAAACCTCCGATTTATTTACAAAAGAAGAGTTTTTATCCACCCTTCAAAAAGAACTTCTTACTTTTGTTTGGAATATGGGTCATGGTTCTGGAACTGCGTTTATGTTAGAAGATGATGCCGTGAAAGGCGTAGATTTGCTGGACCTCCCCCAAAAGAACCAACTTCCTGTTATTGTCAGCGAAGCTTGTGGGAATGGAGCTTGGGATACTCGATTTACAACACCATCTGGAAAAAAACATACACCTAGTTTTTCTGAGGCAGTATTGGCTTCCTCTGGTGCAGGAATTGCCTATGTTGGCGGGGCTCGCGTGAATTATGCTGGTTATCGAATCAAAGAAGAAGACTATATTCAAGAACTATCAGAAGTAGGATTTATGGATGCTATTGTTGAATACTTCTTCCTTGCTTCTCAAGATAATCCAAAAGGATCTTTGGGAGACTGGGCAACGAAAGCACTGGAAGAATACTATATCATGGACATACAAACTTCTTACTACTTGTTGCCTCCTCATATTAAAACATTGTTTGGGTTCACCCTATTGGGTGATCCTACTCTCCGCATTCCTTTGCCTGAAAAAAAACCTTCTTTTGAAGTACCCAAAATAACTCTCAACGGTGGTCTTTATAAATCTCTAACTGGTAGGACAAGGTCCATTCTATCTATTGATCAAAAAACGAATTGTCAGATCCAAACCGATTCTCCCTCGGTTCAATACATATACGCCACTTTGGATAATGAAGAAAAGCAAGTGATCGGTAGTGGTAAATTGTCCCTAACTAACGAGAAAACAATCAGCACTTCATTGGATTTCTTACAAAAAACAAACGCTACCATACGATATAGCACAGAAGATTTCAAAGAAAAACGAATTGTATTTGATGGTCGATATGACTACGATCTTTCTCTTCAAGAATCTTACGATCTCACTCTTCTACGTAAAAATGAAAAAAGAGTGCACGTGGTGGAAGTGATGAACGAGGGTATTCACCCTATGAAAAATGCTTCTATTCAGATTACAACTTCACCAGGGGAGAAAATTGAAAAAACCTTTCCTTACATTGCTCGAGATTTCTCTGAAACAATGATGCATGAATATCAGTTTCCTTCAAGTGGTGAATATACTGCCCAAATCAATGTACCTGTTAGTTCAGGAGAAACTTATTCCCAGGATAACCAAGAAACTGTAACATATCGAATCCAAGAAGACCCAATCTGTAGAGTTGGTGTACTCAGTTCTGGGGAATACTATCCCAGTTTTGCAGAAGGTCTTTTGTCGGTGGATAAACTCAACAAACAATTTTCTGCCGAAAACTTGCCCATTGAAGTGCAGGTTGTAGAATTGATAAAGGACTCCAAAGGTCGCATCAGCTATGACTTGTTAGGATTTGACGCTCTTGTCCTGTTTGAAACATTCTGGATGAGAGCGGATTATAGTTTCATTCTCCCCGACTTAGAAAAGTTTAGTCAACAGGGAGGGAAGATTTTAGGAATTCACTCCTCTATAGCGGGCAGCGAACGGATGAATATGAAGAATACGTCGCTGCAAACTTTTTTTGGAATACGCCCTGATGTATTTGTTGCAGAAGAAGTGAATGACGAATCGAAAGCAGAGTTCAAATTAACAAAACCCCTTCTTCACAGCGAAAAAACGAATTATCAAATTGAAAACCAGTATTCATTGATTCCGAAAGATGAAGTGTTTGGTCAGCAAAAGTGGTCTTCATCACATCTTTTGGAAAGTGCCCAAATTGTGGGAACTGGGACTCAAAACGGAATGGCACTGATTCAGAACAATAAAAATATCTTTCTCTTTACTGGGCTTATGTATGAGCAGTATTTTACGAAATCATCGGAAACATTTGATCTGTTTCACGATTTAATACAGTCTTTGTATGACCCAATTCAAAATGTATCCATTGGTTTAGTAGAATCAAAAGATTCTTCTTCAATCTCGGCGTTTACAGAAATCCCTTGGTGTATCGAAATTGTAAATCATAGCAGCTTACCAACAAATGATCTATGGCTGCAAGTCAACAATCAAGAGAAGCTCTCTGTTGGAATACTCGAAGCACACGAAAGAAAAGTGATAGAAACTTCTTTGCATAGCACTCATGTTGGCACTTGTTCTCATGAATTTGTATTGATGACGGGCGACCAACAGAAAGAGATTCTTGACCAATACTCTTTACGTTATATTGCTCAAAAACCAGATCCATCTGAAGAAGATCTACAAATTACTCTGAATCAGTGGGAGGAGGGAAAACCAATCTATGCTTTTGGTGATTCATTCATGCTTTCTGGAAAAGGTTTTCCTGGATCCTCCCTTCGTATTGGAGATCAGACAATACCAATTGATCAAAACGGTGATTTTGAAGTTTATATTCAACCCTCAGATGCCCCCGATTCTTTACGCTGTTACCTTGAATTTGACGAAGTACAAGGAAAAACCCTGGAAATTCCCATAAAATGGTATGAATCGACTGAAATTTTCCTTCACATTGGAGATTGTCACATTATGACCCAAGGCGAATCAAAGAAGATTGATTCTCCGCCCGTCATTTTATCAGGCCGTACAGTTGTCCCTATTTCTGTGATTGCAGATGGTTTTGGAGCAAAAGTAGTTTGGGAAGATAAAACACAGACAATCCAGATTCACTATATCGACCGATCCATCAAGCTTCAAATTGGAAATTCAGAAGCCATTGAAGTTGTGGATGGCGAAGAAAAGTCAATTCTCCTCGACTCTCCCCCAATTATCATGAATGGTAGAACAATGGTACCTTTGCGATTTATTGCAGAATGCTTTGGTGCAGAAATTGATTGGGATGGGGTATCGCAAGTAGTTTCGTTGAAAGCTTACAAGCCTTCTTCTGTGAAGGTAGAACCAAGTGCATTCATACAATCTGCTCCTTCCCTCCAGAAGACAGAACTGTTTACAACCCAGGCACAAATTCCCTCCTATGTTCTTTCTTGTCAAGAATCGGAAGAAGGATTGTTTGTTGCAACAACATTCGGAATACACCAATATCAAGGCGAAAAAAAGATATCTTTTACTCCCTATCCTGAAGATTTTCCCCATCGATCTTTATCCTTTGATCCAGAAGATTTTTCCTTCGGAGTTCACTCAGACTATTTTGTCTTACATAACCAAAATGGAATATATCGTATTCATCGCCAAACTCAAGAATGTGATTTACTGCAACCCAAATATGAAAACCACAACCTTCTTGTTGAAAAGAGAAATTTCTACCGCATTGAAGGAATGTTCGTACGAGGCGATTTGCTGTATGTTCTCTGTCCGTTATACGGGTTGATGGTTTACAATGTTGTCACTCAAGAGTATCTATACACCATTGGAATAGATTTTGGTCTAACCTTGGCTTGCTCCGATTCCTATATCGCTGTTTTTTCATTATTTGATGTGTTAACAATATTCAACCCAGAAGACTTCTCCTTCCATGAATGCTTGCTAGAAAATTTCTATAGCTTTGCAAATGTTACGTTTGTCGACAACACAACGCTAGCTTTATATAATCTAGGTGATGTTGAAAAATGGGTTCCTTTATCGGTTTCTCGAGTATTGTCCAATGATTCCATAGACATGGAGGATTGGGAAGAGTATTCTTCTTTTTCCCGACTTCGCGGGGACTTGGTTTACATAGCAGATGGACCTTCTCATTACGGGATCCTTAAAGAAGAATCCGGTGGATCTTTGGAGTTTACAACAGAAGTACTTCAATTGGATTTCGATGGGGGTAAAAACAAGAATCCTCTTCAAGAAGACATCTCGGACTGTAAGCGTCTTAAAAACTGGATTCCAAATCCAGCGGGAGTCAAGATTATTCCTCAGCAAAATAGCTATGTATGTACACAATCTGAACCTGGAGATCCCGATCAGGTGTTATACACAAAAGAGGATCGCATAGTCCGTCATTCATTACGATCAAAAGCAAACCCAATGTTTTCAATGCTACTTGGGTATGCATGGAGCGGAGAATCCTACTCTTCGTTAAAACTTGATATTGATTATAGTGGAGAAGAAATGCAACTGGTGTTTTTGTTAGACATTACCGATTTTCATGATGAAAAACCAACGTATAGAAAATACTATCAAATCAATGTAGGAGATGGAGATTTTGCATTTGCCACATACACCTTTACTAGTGATTATTTGGTTGTCTATGATCCATTTAAAAATTCACTACTTTGGTTTGATCTTTCTTCAGGAGAGCTGGCATATCGACAATTCTTTGCTTTGGAAGATCCTGCGAATGCACCTCTATCTGCATCGGATTTGACGGTTGTTGACGATGTGGTTTATTTTATTGATTTCTTTAACGAAGACATTTTTTCCGTTTCACCAGAAGACGGTTTTACAAAAATCCTTGACGGATCGCAATTTGCCAATTCTCTTCAAATGAACTATTTGTCAATTGATGGGGATATTTTTTACTTTCATGACTCTATCAGTAAAAATATCTTTACGTGTAAAAAGGAAGGCATTACCGGTTGGATATCTCAAGATTCGTTAGGAGTAGCTTCTATAGGGGACATGGATGTTAAAGGAAATCAAATCCTGTACCTTGACCCTCTTGCTGGTAATGTGTGTGTGCAAAATCTACTTTTAAAGGAGAATACTGTTTCTTCCGAAGAAGATATTTCTTTTTCCGAAGATCACATCGTATGTGAATACTATCCAGGAATGCAGATCAACAAGCAAATAGGGATTTATATTAATGCTCCCTTTACAGAACTCCAAATAACGTCGGATGAAGAAATTGATATTGAGGAAATACAACAAAAACAATCCCAGGTGATTCAAATATCTTTTGTACCAGAAGAAGAGAAAACAATCTTGCTAAAAGTGATTGTTGATGGAATTGAAAAAGAACTTTCTATACAATGTGTTCAGAAAGAGAAATTTGTATCCTTTTACAATCATTCTATCTTTGCAAATACGTGGAAGGGTGTCTTTTGGTCCGAAAATCCATGTACGATAGAGAAAAAACAACAGTATTGTTGGATTGATCTATTGCTTATGGAAACAATATTTCCATGCGAGATATCTAGCAAAAAAGATACCTACTACCTATCTTTTGGAGGTATTCTCCTTGAGGCACAGCTCAATGAAAACTGGTATGTATACCAAAATCCAGAAGGACAAAGGTATCGCAGAGATGGAGTTTTATTTCAACAGAATTCTCAGAGATACGTATTTGTTGAGCCTACCCTATATGTGACATATGCAAAAGGAAGAATCAAAAGAAATGCTGAATCTGTTACCATTTCAGGATTATAAACAGGTATAATAAGAGAACACTCAGCATCCTGGAGGTTCTTATGAAGTGGTTACGATCTCTTTGTGCCTTTGGTTTGGTTATTTTTTTGGCTTTTACCAATGTTTCTTTTTCTCATGCTGCACATTCTTCGTCCCAGCAATATGATCTTTTGCCATATAGCGAACAAACTCATGTTTTGGGTCAACATATTCTTCGGACAAAAACCATTCGAAGAAAGTATTCCTCTTCAATGCTTCGAGTAGAATCTTCCCAAATGGGAAATCGAATTGCTTTAGGTTCTTTACCATCGTATTATCAACCACAGCACCCCATTGTACCCATGGATACTTTTCAGATTCCATTGCAGGATAATGAAACCATTGCGTATATAAAGACCATTTCAATGGATGTTAAAAAAATGCCTATCGGTGATATTCCATTAGAGGTAGCCCAAAAGCCTATTCCTATCAAGGATATAGAAGTTATTTCTGTGAATGATCCAGGAGAATTTGCTTCCTTGTCCGACATATATTCAGTGAATTCTACAATAAGAGCTAGCGACATTTCCAAGACCTTTCCTTCGAAGAATCTTCAATTTATTATCTCAGGGGATTCTCTTGATCGATATGTTCAGGTAACTTGTTTCCCTGTATTCCTATTGAGGGGGGAATTGTATGTTGTCCAATCATATACATTCGAAATGGGGGTCACTTCTAGGCTTGTTTCTTCCTCAAAAAAAACCACGAAAAATGCGATTATTGTATCACCCGATGAATATGAAGAAGCTGCACACAAACTCCAAACGATTCAAGAGAAACGTGGTTATACCTCTAGAGTTGTTCTTTTGTCTGAATTAGACACAATAGAACCTTTGGATGCCCCAGCTTATCCGTCCACTTTGGGGTTTTTGGATGTCTCTGAATCTGTTCGCAGCCGTGTTGCAAAATATGATTATACAGTAGCTTTTAAGTTACGAGCTTACTTAAAAGAAGTAGTAGAGAATGAAGGACTGGGGTATCTTACGATTTTAGGTGATGCCACAAGTGTTCCTCCATCGTACTATATTCTTTCTCCTGATCGACGAAATAGTTATGATCAATGGGTTCCTACTGATCTTTTTTATGCATCCCCTCATTCAAAAGGCGTAGAAGTACCCATCGAAATCGCCGTGGGGAGACTTCCTGTTCGTGACAGAGAAGAAGCCGATGCAATCGTCGAAAAACAAGAACTATATGCAGACCTTGTTGCGAAAAATTCTTCTTGGCTCACGCGAGCAACCATAATGGCAGGTGCACCATTTGGTGAACATTTTTTTGGTGAATTGGCCACATCGCAGGCTGTAAACCAGAATTATTTTTCTTCTTTAGAAGTAGAAAAACTGTATAGAACTGAAAACAAATTTAACAAAGATGAATTTATGCGAGTTCTCCAAGAGGGGAAAAGAGGTTTCTTATGGGCATTTGGCCATGGATCTGGTGAAGGACTTGCTTTAGAACCAGGATACGCAAATGCCAAAGATCTTTTATCCATTCCCCAAAAATCTTGTTTACCTATTGTTTTAAGCGAAGCATGCGGAAATGGTGCATGGGACAACCGATTAGCGGATGCTCCATTCAAGAACAATACCAGCTACCCTTATCCAACGAGTTTTTCAGAAGCTGTACTTTTGTCTCAAGGAGCAGGTATTGCCTATGTTGGAGGCGCACGAGTAAACTATGCTGGGTGGTCGATGCATTATCAAAACGGAATACCTTATCTAACCTCCATCCACTATATGGACGCAATATTGGAGTACTTTATAGAAGTGTATTCACAGGGCGAAGGAGCACTGGGTGATTGGGCAAAAAAAGCTCTGATACATTATGCAGATCGACAACTTATGTGGGGTATGAATGGAGCGAATGTAAAGACATATTTTGGATTTACTCTGCAAGGAGATCCTACGATTGAGTATCCTGATTTTGATCGAAAATCAGATTCAAACGTTCCCGCAATTCAACCTATTGAGTCGCAACCACAGGACTATCGAAATTGGCCTTTGTTTTCCATTGATGATGGACAAGAAATTCGTGTTCAATCCAATGAAAAGAAGTTGCGAGTTGTAATAGCCGATTATACGAATATGAGTACTCCTTTTGTAGAAGAAGCGGAATCCATTGAATACAGCGATGGAATGCACCAAAAGAAATTTGATGATTTTCACAAAAAAACCTATGCACTCCGCTTCATTACTCCTGATCAAAAAGAACAACGTATTGTTTTTCATGGACGATACAATCATGATGTTGTTGTAGTATCTTCAGATTCCCAGAAACTTTTGAGACAGGGAGAAACTCGCTTTCAGTACGCTACTATCCGTAATGATGGAATTTACCCTACCACAGAGTTTGATATTGTTTGTTTGGAAGGAGAAGAAGAGCTAAAAAGAAAGACAATTAGTCCAATACCAGTGCTGTCACAAAAGTTTTTTTATTATTCTTTACACTCCAAGCATGCTAGTAGTGTGTCATATCGACTTGAGACGCAAAAACTATTGAAAGAATCAAACTCTTCTGATAATACAGTTGACTGGGATGTTCAATATATCGATCAGCCAATTATGCGAGTTGGGGTGTTAACCGATCCTTCTGGTCTACACACAACCTATGTTCAAAACACTCTCCAGTTGTCTAAGTTAAATGCTTTTTTTGCAGACAAAAAGGAACAGATTGAAATTAGTACCGTACCTTATCAAGTGTTTGACAATGGTGATTTATCTTTCGAAGCGCTTGGTTTTGATGTTGTCGTTTTGTATACCAATAATTTTCCACCAACCAATCCTCTTCAATCCTTTCAATCTTCCTTGGAACGCTTTACTTCTCACGGAGGAGTTGTTTTAGGTTTGTTGTGTTTGGGACAATCCAATAACGGAGTGGATTTGCAATCCATTCAGTCTTTTTTTGGTATTGATCCCGAAGAACGCTTCTTGTTATATCGAACCGCAAAACCAGAAACAGAGATTCGCATTCAAGGAGAACAAAAGTATTTATCCTCTTCCTATTCCATTCAAAACCGTTATACCGTCTTGCCCAAGGGGAGAAATTGGCATCAAATTCAACGTTCCTCCTCCACCGAATTGATTGGAATTGATGAAAGCGGATATGCAGCATTGATACGGAATCAAAATCGCTGGTTTTATTCGGGATTTTTATCCGATCAAGATTTTACTCAAAAACCAGCTTCTTTGGAGTTCTTTTTGGATCTTTTACGAACGATTCGGAATCCACTTCTCAATGCTGCTTTAGAAAGAGTATCCATACATCCTGCAATCCCAATCGCCGAAGAAGATATGGAAATCGTATCCACCATTGTCAATACATCCATGGTAACCATTGACCACGGTTCTATTCGTGTGGGTGAAAAACGAGTAGATTTCCAAAACTTGCTTCCCAAAGAAACTCGTCATATTTCAATGATCATCCAAAACCAAGAAATTGGCAAACATACCGATGAAGTCATACTGGACTGCATTCAAGACACGAACAAAACCGACAACACCTATACGCTTGTGTATGAAGTGAAGGAAAAACCCATAGAAGCAGTAAAGCCTTCTTTGTTCATACAGGATATGTATGAATTCTATAACTGCATGGAAATAGTTGGATTTGTCCAACCACCTCAAGCCGTTGTCCAGTGGAATGAAACCACGATAACATGTAACGAAGATGGTAGTTTTGTTTTCGTAGTAGATCAAAAAGAATTGGACTATATCACTCTTGTTCCTCAAATGGAGGACAAAATTGGAGATGCTGTTAAAGTACATCTGCCATGGTACGATTATAAATCGATTGAAATGCATATGGATGATGCTCGTGCTGTTGCAAATGGAAAACGTATTGTCATGCAACAACCCTATCAATATCGGAATCAAATTTCGTACTGTCCACTACGTGATGTAGTTGAAGCATTGGGTGGAGAAATTCTTTGGGACTCTTCTACGCAATCCATTATCATCCATCAAAACAATACGAAGTTATCTTTCCGCATCGGTGAAACGGAAATCATTGTCGATGGAGAAACTCACTCGTTAAATCATCCAGCTATTCTTATGGATGGAACAACTCTTGTCAGCGTAGAATGCCTGCTATATCTACCAGAGACTTCTATTGAGGTTTACATGCCATCACGAGCGATTCGAATATCTTCTGAAGTGCAAATTCATCATGAGAATCCTACTGTGGAAGTCCTATCCCTACAAACCTTTGAAGAATCCAAAGAAAATGAATCCTATCTTGGACGGGAAAAATATCCTATGTATTTACCCACTTGCATCGATGTCTATCAAGACGAGTTATATGTAAGTACTCCTACAGGAATCTATCTTGTAGAAGGTGAATCAACTACTCGAATTTTTGAGTACCCAGATTTTCTATATCGTCAGTATCCATCTTTTATTCAGTCTTCTCACATTACAAATCACTTCTTTTTCCGAATGCATCAAGACTACATCATTCTTTCATTGAATGATCAATTCTTAATTCTTGACCGCACAACATCCCAACTATCGTCGATCATTCAGCCTACCTCTACCCAAAGGTTTTTACAGCCAATTGTGTATTATTCTACTGTGACAGACATGGAAGTGTATCGCGACACCTTATATATTTTGGATGTTTACAATGGATTCTATATTTTCGATCTTGCAACTGGGAAATTAGTGTCTTCTCTCACCATTCCCAATTATTTGTATAACTTTGAAATTTTAGAAGACACCATCTATGCATGCTCCTATTGGGGATCTTTGGTTACACTTCATGTTGACGGTTCTCAAATGCAGGAGTTTGAAATTCCTTTGTCATATTGCTATCGATTGTTTATGCTTGATCCGTTTACTTGCCTTATTGGTTCATTGCAAAATCCAACCAAGTTGTATTTTTTTGATCTCAAAACAGAGATTCGTTCCCAAAAGAAAGAAATCGATCTTTCCCTTGGTTTGGATATGGTAGAAAAAATCTCTATGTTAAAAAATCGAGCCGTTGTTTTGGGGTACTCCTATCATGGTCAAAGTCAAATCGCGTTAAAAAGCGGATTGTTCACTTTTGATCATCTTTTATCTCATGGATCGAAGACCCAACTTTTTTCTAGTGATGTAGAGGAAGCACAAAAAGATAGTAGCTTTTTATCCAACGTGCAGTCACTTCATCGAATTCCAGAATCATCCTATTTGGCAATTGAACAGGGTATGCCTTATACCGATCAGAGAATACGGTTAATAGATCTTCAAACGGGAGAATTGAAAAGTATTTCTACTACAGCATTGCACCCAGAAATCGATTCCATTTATGCAACACATTGGTACAAAGACACCTACTCCATCTTGTTTTATCATCATGAAACAAAAGAGTTTTGGTTTCGTCAATTTCGTATAAGTCCCCAAGGATCGAAAAAAATGGTAGTCTCAGAAAAGCTTCAAATTCAAACTTCTCTCTTTCCTGATCAATTGGCAGTGAATGATACAGGCTTTTGTATATTGGATCAATATCAATCTGCTTTGCATTGGTTTCAATGGGATGGAGAATTGACAGATACTTGCAAACTACTTTCTGGTGAGAGTCCCATGCAAATTCCAGCATCATTCGATCAAATGGATCTGGATGCAGAGGACCAAGTGCACATTTTTGATTCTTCAACTAAGGGAATTTTCCATTATGATACAGCAGGATTTTTATCCTTCACCCCAACAGCCACTCTCCCTCTTCCTATAAAGCCAACAAATATACAATATTCAGAGAATGATTATTCACTGCTAGATCGCAATACATCCTCCATATACAGCATAAAAGACCAAGTAGTCGTGGATTCGTTTTCTTCTTCACAATGTCCTTCGATTGGCTGTTTTACTGAATCTGAAGATCAATGGTATGTATATGACGAGAAATCTGGACATATTAGAATTTACCATAAGGAAAGGCATGAATCTTCCCAGAGGGTTCTCAAGGCAGAAGATATAGTAGTTTTCCCCAATCAACTTTCTTGTGACGTATACCCAAATACTTCTACATCTTTGTATTTCTCTGTATCAATCCCGACTACATACGAAGATATTACCCTCCATTTACCATCCGGTGTGATTAGTAGGTATTTTCGATTCGGTTGGGGAACGAATGATACTCCTTTAAAAAGAAATTCTATTTCTTTCCGTGTCGAGATCTTTGGATGGAGAGAATTTCAGGAGAAAACGATTCAAGAAATTGTGATAGAGATAGACTCCGTTAAGAAAATAATCCCTATTGAAATACAGACTGTCCCACCCCGGTGGGAGTTTCTAAATGGAAGTCCCTTGTTTACCATTGATCAAGCGTGTGCTATTGGCACTTTATGTTCTTTAGTGAAAAATGATAAAATCTGGCTTTCACTTCAAGACATGAGAAGACTTTTCGATATGCAATTTACGATCGAAAAAGATCTGATCTTGATTGACACAAACTGTGGCCGTTTCACTTCCAAGAAGGGGAGCTCTTCGTATACATATCATTCGCTTGATGGGAAAACAGAAACCACCGAAGAAGTATTTTTACAACCAGTGGGCAATTATTTCTTAGTTCGAGCTGATCTCATCTTCCAAAAGCTTGGAGTTAGTGTTCAGTATATAGACGAAAGCAAGGAATTGGTTGTTGTAGAAGGATGGTCACTCGCCTCTTCCGCAGATGAATAATTTACTTATTTTCGGTTGTTCTGGGTGTTTTCATCCAAAACTCTTTGTGCGAAGCAATAGGTTTTTGCATTATTCTTTGTACGATCGAAATGATACTTCCCCATATAAAGGGCAGTCCATACAGAAAACTGATCCAAGGCAGAACCACTAAGATGTATAGAACAAGCCATGTCCCTTGTATGATTTCTTTTTCTGTAAATGCTTTGTACTGCATATATTGTCGATAGTAGATGTACAGCGAGAACAAAAATAACACACTAATCCCTAGAAAAAGAAAATATACTACGATATCAGGAGAAAATGTGAAAGAAAGTCTCTGGACGGTATGAACCAAATAAAAGAGTGACAGTATTCCAAACAAATACCACTCAAAGGGGCCAAAAAAGAATACCTTCCACAGCATCCAAAGTCTTTCCCTTTTTGAATGAACGGATGCGTAATTGGAGTGGAGCAAAACATCAATGATGCCCTTCCCCCACCGCAAACGTTGGTTAAAGTATCCCTTTATACTTGCTGGGGTTTGTTCTGTGCAAACAACGGGGAGAAATTGAGGGATTTGGTTGCATTGATCCCATATGCGAATTCCTGCATCAATGTCTTCTGTTGCACAATCAGATCGAAAACCACCAATAGAAGAAAGAATAGAATGGGGAATGTGCATATTTGTGCCACCTAAAAAGGGAATCCACCGAAGTAATGATGGTAAAGTGTAATCGTGAGAGAACGCTTGTGTTAGTGCAGCAATTCTGCAGAAGAGAGACAACTGTGCAAAATTCCGGACTTGTAGTGCTGGTCCTTGCCAAATAGCGAGCTGTTCAGTTTTTGACGTCATCCGGTCGATGGTTAAAAAAATAGATTCATCGGGATGTGTTTCTGCATCAAAAAAAGTGCAGTATTGATGGGGTTTTGTGAAGGAATGGGTCGATAGAGCATAATTCAATGCTCTTCCCTTAGAAGAAGGAACCATATAGTTTGCGGTAGACCCTGGAATTCTGCCATTGTAGGTTGAGGGAACGTCGTATATCCATATGGAGGGAATCGAATCTCCTTTGAAGTAGGATTGATTCTTGTCAGAGGAATACTTGGTGAATGCATGGTTTTCTTGGATCCACTTTTCAAGAACTCTACGAGTGGAAGCAGTGCCTACTCTCAGAGTTTCTTTTTGATCAGTAATAATTAAAATTTCTTGCTTCTCTTTCGGATATTGGATTTGTAATACTTTATGTAAGGTTGTTGTTATTACTTGGGATTCTTCTTTTGCAGGGATAAAAATACTGAAAAAAAGAGAATTGTCTGACAATTGAGACTTTGTTTGTCTGGAAGTTGATTTTTCTCTGCAACCTAGAAGAAAAAAAAGAAAAAAGCGTATGGTAAGTACCATACCAATGACAGATAGTAAAGCGTAAAAGATGTTCTGCAACATATTCATATCGCTTAGTGTATCAAAAAATAATTCAGGAGGAGAATTTTTTTATGATATTCGTATAATACTACCCATGAAAGCAAAATATGAAAAACTCTACCAAACGATTGTTGAAACAATTTCAGCAAATACAATTTGGCGCTACACCCTAAATGATGTTGTGTTTGACCTGAAAAATGGAAATTCTCGCTATGATTGGGTTGGCATATATCTGCTTGATGCAGAAGCACTACACTTGGAAACTTTTTTAGGGCACCCCACTGAACACACAATTATTGAGTTACCAAAAGGTGTTTGTGGAGAAGTTGCCCATGACAAGAAAACCATGATTGTCGACGACGTGTCATCCTGTGATAACTATATTGCTTGCAGTTTGGTTGTAAAATCTGAAATCGTCGTTCCTATCATTCGAAACAATGAAGTTTTAGGCGTTATTGATATTGATAGTCATACAAAAGGAGCTTTTACCCAAGAAGATCAACTTCTACTGGAAAAAGTAGCTGCTCTATTAGCCGATAAGGCTCCTTTTGTACAAAAGCAATCCAATCCCTAACTACTTTTTTACTTCTTTATCTCCTTTTTTTTATTTTTCTTTTTTTCTCTACTTTCATTGAACCGTTTTCACGGTACATCCTATTATTTGTAGAAAATATTGAGGCAGGCAACCTATGAAATTGACTGGTCCGGGTCTTGTGTGAAACATCATGAGCTTAACCCGTAAAGAAGAAAAAGAACTCATTTTACGAGCAAAACAAGGAGACTCAGAAGCAATGACTGTAATCTACAAAGAATTTGAACAAGAAATCCTACGAGCAGCTTTTGGAGTCACGAAAAATGCAGATGATGCGCAAGATATTGCAGCAGAAGCATTTATGACTTTTTTCCAAACGATTGATCGGTTTAACACAGATTATCCGATTCGACCATGGCTCCACAGGATTATGCACAATCAAGCAAATACAATGTTTCGAAAGAAGAATCGTATTGTTCCTGGTGGGGATTGCTTTGATAATTATGCATCCGAGGATGTTTCACAAACCGATGAAAACTTAATGGATGAAGAGGAAATAAGGCTTCTGAGTACTGCGATGGATATGCTTTCTGAGGATGAAAAACAAATTCTTACATTGTTTTATATGGAAAATTTCACAATAACGGATCTTGCTATTCGCTTCAGTATTCCAGAGGGAACAGTAAAAAGCAGACTATTTAACAGCAGAAAAAAACTAGCAAAAAAAGTGTTATTTTGCAAGAAGGGGGGTATTTCATGAATATATGTAGAAAAGTAGAAAAATGGCTACAAAAGAATCCTAACCAATCTTTGCCAGATTGGATACAGGATCATATTCAAAACTGTCCTTTGTGTGAGCAAATTGTTACTTCTTCTTCTGTTCTTAAGAAGTTTACTCCCATATCCACGGATATTCCTTCTCATTTTTCTTCAGATTTGAATTGGAAGATTCGCAATTGTATCTATACTACTGCAAACAGAATCCAAAGAGAAAAAGCATCAGAAAGAAAGACATCTTCCTTTACTCGTCGGGGATTTGTTGTAGCCCTGTTTACAATCTGCATTCTTGTGGCTGCTATCTTTACGGTTCCTGTTGCAAACACAAATACAACCTTTTCTCTTCTATTGAACGAAAAATTTAAAGTAGTTATGAAAAGTCCTCCATCAAACATTTTATTGGAAGCTGAGTTTACGTCTCCAAAAGAAGAACAACTTCAATTTGCCAGGTACTTTTGTGAAACAAAAGAGGAACGAGAGTTCTTGTATAGCAACAATGAAAACAATCGAAACATGTTGTTATTTGTAAAATTTATTGGGATGAATTCTGATGTCTCATACCACACAATCTACCGGTATGCACAGAGAGATCTATATTTCCAAGCTATTCGTAACGCTAATTTACCGCTCTGGAAAACCTGGCGCGAATTTAACTCATATCTTGAGCAATTCAATGTACTCCCTGGGCAAGCATTTGAGTCTTTTGATGCATCAGTATTATCCATTGATTATACAACTGGAGCTGTTCAAGTAGATGCATTTACAGAACCATTGTATGCTGATTTTATTATTATGCAGCAAATGATTCCTTTCAAGACCTACCATTTTACGGTTAAATCGGTTACTTCAAGAACCAACATTGTGGCGATCGATTTGCCCATTGAAAACGATATTTCAATGCAAGGAATCGTCCTTTCTGTAGAAAAAAATACATGTAGGTTAGATGGTTTTCCAGAAACACTCTTTGTAAGTGAAAAAGTTTTGCAAGGCGAATCAGCTAGTTCTCCTTTAAACAAAGAAGATTATCTTTTTGTTCGTGCCACACAATCTTTGGGTGAAAAATGGGTTGTAACCTCTTTATCATTATTGCAGAAACCATCTGAGCGTACTCTTACAGGCCATATTGCAGAAAAATACCATAATGGATTTACTTTGGACGATCTAGACATTAGCTTCATTTTTACCTCTTCAAAGAATAACTCTTTGAATCAGCATGATACTGTCACAATCCAAGGAATGGATTACGGGACCTTTTTTGTGGTAGAAGAAATTGTATCTCATGTCCCTTACATCGAAGAAAAACAAGAGTACTATTTGGCTTCTCACCAAAGAGAAACCGTGAAAAAAGAATCGTCTACGTCACCAATGCGTACTATCGCTACAAAAACACCAAAAGAATCCCGCATAAAAAAACAACTAGAAAGCGATATTGTTGTTGGAGTCAAAGAGAACCTTTACTACTTACTAAGTGGAAAAGTGATTTCAAAAGATCAAATTTCTCAAGTTTTGTCGGTAGGAGAATCAATCCGTTATGAAGAAGATCAAAATTTTTACAACATTCAGAATCATTTTATCAATCAAGCACAAGTTGTGCAGTTTCCTGTCGAATATTTGGGGCAACTTCCCAGTGGCATTGATATTTTTCATAATCCCCAGGATGGTAGTCGTATCTACATCCTCCACTCTTCTCACTCACACAATGAGGATATCTCCATGTTTCAAGGAAAAGCAGTTTCGTATGGTAGCATTCACGTAGCTCTTGAATGGAGAATGTTTTCTCTATCCACTCTTGTTAACATACAAGCTGTAATAACCAAAGAAATTGAACATGGTTCTTTGTATTTACTTGACAACGGTTGTGTTCTTCGAATCGATGATTTAACGGAAGTCCAGGGAAATCTCCAGATTGGTAAAACAGTAAAGATATCAGGACAGTATGACCAAAATGTCTTGAAAGGGTATATTGTTCGAGTTGAAAAAGAAATATTCTTAATGCAAGGAGAGATTGTTCAGTGGAATGAAGAACAAAAATGGTTTCTCTTGGATACTGGCATTGTTATTCAAATTCATGACACTACTATATTCCATGGACAAGGTTTACTCGATGAGGGCGTATTCATCTATTGTAAAGTGTATCTAAAAAATGGGCAGTACATTGCCTCAGATATTGGATGGGAAAAATCCGCTATCCCTGGGTCAGGAGATCGAATATGAAAAAAATTCAACACTTCATGCTACACGTAGGTATTCTTTTGATTTTCTGCATCACCAATATAGGGTTTACGATGGCTCAGGAATCATCAAATCAATCTATTCATCCTATACAAGATGCACAGTTTACTGTTTTTTTAGGAACCTATGAAAAAGGAGAGATTACTTCTATGGAGATTTCACTTTCTCTTTTAGAAGAGGAAATACCTGCGTATTCGTGGATTACTATTTTATTTCCTGAACCATACACGATTGCCAAAGTAGAAAAAGAGAATTTTACATTTTCTGGAATTGAAGCAACTGATGTACAAAAAACAGAGAATAACAATATCCGACTGCAAACACCTATTGCAATAACGAATATGTTGTCGATTGCAATTTCTTCTTATGCTCACATTCAGAATCCATTGCAAGGAGATTCCTTTGTGTTTACTTTGTTAGTGGAAGAATGGGAGGAGTTTTTTGAGTCTAGTAGAGTTCTTTTGTCGACCCCTTTAAATTCTATTGCAGTTGAAGTTCAAGGGGAAACAAAGTCGAATCAACATAGCTGGTTTTCAAAAGCACCCATGATTGATGTAACATCAAAGCGTTCAAAAGAAATCTATATCGCTTTTGATGAGGAAGATTTTTCAAAACTGGAAGATTCTTCTCTACAGATTCCAGAGGGAATTCATGTGCTATATGTTTACGGTGTGCGGTCTTCTGGACTGCACGAACAAGTTCGATCTATTCAATGGAAAGTTGATCCCTACCCTCCTTCTTGTACAGAGGTCACTCCAGGACAGCGATCTTGGATCAACCAACAGGATGTTGTTGTTTCGTTTTCTGTAACTTCGATATCACCTGCTTTTGTTTCAATCTCTGACGAAGTATATTCAGTAGAAAACGGGTTAGCGAGAGTACCTATTCATTTGAAACCGGGAAAAAATGTTATCAGCTATAGTGTGATAAACCAAGCTGGATATAGTACTACTGATGAACTCGTTCTTTTTGTAGACATTACTCCACCATCCATCGCTTTGTATTCACCAACTGAAGGGCAAATCCATTGTGGATATACGCTCACAATATCTGGAAAATCTGAACCAGGTTGTATTTTGATAGTTAATCAAAATGTCGTAAAAATGGACTCATACGGAAATTTCTCCTTCGACACGATAAAAATGAATGA
>CAZOYI010000254.1:0-2390 GCA_964583965.1 uncultured Caldisericota bacterium | reverse complement strand
GTTGAAACTTGGTATTGGCGAGTTGATGCAACTAATGATGCAGGCACAACAACAGGAGATGTTTGGACATTCGAACCATTTTGGTCTGTAGAAATTACAGACCAATCCGAAAGTCAATCCGTGGCATCAGGTGTAGAAGTCGAACTTTTTGTAACAGCAGAAGGTTCTACTCCATTTACATATCAGTGGTATAAAAACGATGTTTTGTTAGACGGGGAAACCAATTCCACACTAACAATTTTCCCCACTTCTGATGCAACATATAAGTGTGTTGTCAGTAATTAAGAAAGAGGTTGTTTAGATGGCTAATATGATTGTTGACAATAGTTCATTGCAAGCAGGAACTGATGAGATTCGTTCTGGTTTGTGGAGAGGAATACGAGCAGACTTTACTTACTTAGAATCTATAATTGCTGGCAGTATAGAAGTTTATGTAAAGCGTGTGGGAAATCCAGGGGATTTACAAATAAAGTTTTATGATTTGAATCAGTCCACTGCAATACCAGTAGGTGACGCACTTCACAGTTTTGTTTTACCACAAGACTCTGCTGTGGAGGGGGTATTTGATTGGTACACTATAAATTTAGAAGAGTTGGAGCTTCCGGGTGCTTGGTACGCGTGGGGTGTTGTTCTGCAAAGTGAGTTGGACAGTGAAACTTCATACTGGGAAACAACTGACGCTGACGTATATCCAGGATTATCTTGGACAGATGGTTCTGGTTGGATCACAGGGCAATTTGGCCCAGCGATGATTATTTGGGATAATGAAGCTGCACCTATCAGAAGTTCTGCAGAAACAGATCCAATAATTCTCACCATTACAGCAAATCCATATAGATATAACATTTTCAATATGCAACTCGACATTGACAGGAGTAATTAATGAGTTGGCACTTAGATGAAAATTTTCAGCTGGATCAAGAAAATTCAGCAGTCACTACCACAACAAATATGTGGGAAGTGGAAGAATCCTACAGTCATAAACCATTCACAGGCATAGAAGATGTTTTCACAAATACATGGGAAATCGATGTTGTCCATGCAACTCCTATTGATTTGACAAAACTGTTGCCTGCAAAATTTCTTGATTCAGACAGATTTAACATTTTACACACATATTTACGTCAAATGGGTCTACAGTTCGGCATATTTTTGACAGCGGTCGAAGATATTGTGAAGTTACTGGGACCAAATACTGTTGCTTCCGTAGCTAATATGAGATATCTAGGTGCATTGATTGGAGTGGAGTTTCCTCCGGAAGATGAAGCAACACCAGCGGAAATTCGCAAGACGTTGGTTCAAGCTATTGACTGGTACAAGCTGAAGGGAACTTATAAATCTGTAGAAATCATCGCCATGATTTCAGGATATACAGCAAACATATATGATATGTACACAAATGATTATTCGACATTTTTGATGACCAATTGGTTTGTTGGAGGAGAAGATGAGAATCCTCCTGGGTTAGACAGTTCTTATTATAAGTCACCTCATTTTGGGGTGGAAGTGGTGTTGGATAAGGTATATACAGAAGGTTCGTTACCATATTTATGGTATGAAGGATATTTCGATAACATGATAAAATTGGTGCACGAGACTCGTCCTGTTCATACTGTGCCACATTTTTTGATTTTGTTGAATCCTAAGACAGATGAGTTTTTTCATGTGGTTGAAGTGAATGGTGAGATTTTTACTCGTATAACTGAAAATTGGGAATACTCAATAAAGTACTTTGATGCTGTTGGTTCAGCATCATGGACTTTTGACAGTGGTGATATGCAATTTGATGCGTCATCATTAACATTCATTCAATCGATCGTAAATTGGGAATTGGGGACGGGAAATCCTGGTATCAATGATTCAAATCCAACAATACAAAATGCTGTTTTGTCTGGAACAGTAGATGTGGACGACATAATTGAAACCGACGAGTATTATCAGTGGGAGTTTATTGTTCCGAAAACAGAAGAGCAGTTAAACATTACAGAATTGGGATTGTATGATACAAACGATGATTTGATGATTGTAAGTTCATTTCCTCGAATTGATAAAATTGAAGGAGAAGAACTCAGAATAGTGGTGCAAGTGTATAAAAAAGATTTGAGTTAAAGGAGAAAAAATGCCAGCGGATTCGGGAAATCAGAACATTAGCTTAAAATATGGTGTTGCAGGTAACTCTACTGAAATAAATCGTAGACAGGTAAATATTGAACCTACAGGAATTTACAAAGGTGGATACTTGTCGGTGGTGGACAACACACATGCTTCTATATCTCCGCTTGTGTGCAGTGTTGCAAGCGGTCTAAATCAAATTCGAGTAGAAACTACCACGTCAGTCAATCTATTGGTTGGATCGGGTGCTCCATACATCGTTCTTCGATGGACATATA
>CAZOYI010000253.1:0-8687 GCA_964583965.1 uncultured Caldisericota bacterium | reverse complement strand
GCCTGAGGGGGGCAGGTCGCACGGTGTAAATACTATTATACATATATTCCCAAAAAATGCAAGCTTTTTTTGAAAATTGGTTCGATTCTTTCTGCGCCATCTGTGCAAAATTTAAGTTAAGTCAATACGCTTCTTCCTTCCCCACACAAACATCTCCATATTTTCTGATAGTTATCAAAAAACCTTTCATATAGGAAGGTTAAGCACAATAATAATTTGTTTTCTTATCCTGACAACTAAATATCCTCTCTAAATCGTTTTCAATTTATGTCAATCAAAATAATTTCTTTTTTCACTGGTTAAGTATAAAGCTCTTTATTTTGATCCTTTTTATCAGATACAAATTCCTTGAATAACTTCTCATTAACCAAAGAAATAAAGTCTTCCTTTAGATATAGGCTCTCTAGGATAGCTAACCACTCATTTGTCTCCAACTTCTCGACACTGTCCGGAGAATTATTTCTTCTTTCTTTCAATGAATATCGGCGGTGACTGAGGCGCTGACTTTGATCTTTAGTTGCTTGTTTTACAGCCCTTTGATAGTAATTGTCGGCTAAAGTAAGTAATTCAAGCTGCTCAAACAACCGTCCTAAATATTCATCAACCTGGTACCCTAAATATTTTTCCAATGAACGATTGCTATTGTGGATTAAATATAATCCATATTCAATAATTGCAACCGCTTCAGGAATTTCTTCCCTATATTCATAATCATTAGCCACGTCGATCAAAACTTGAACATAATGAGGAGCTGGTATTCGGTTTTGAAAATCTAGAGGAAGATTGTTTGCAACATTTAAAGCCTGGTAAAAAGTATCTTTGTTATCAGAATTGTTTGTATCGATTACTAACAGCATAAATATTTTACGCGCCATTTCACAAACTTGTGCTGATATGATAGGATCAGATATCCATCCATCTTTCAACGGATAAATTAAATCTGCTACTTCGATATATCTCTTGTAAACCTCGTTGATTTGTTCGGTTTTATTTACGGATTGAATAATGTCACTCGTTTGGGATATTACAGCTTTCACTTCGTTTTGTATTGCCCTGCGTAAGCTAGGAAATCCTGTATTTTCTTCCCAGTCAAGCTGCAGAAGAATAAGGCGGTTATTTATATTTTCTTCCTTTTCAAGCTCTTGTAGTCGAGATTGAACAATTTTATATTGGCTAATTTTCTCTAATTTAACGTCAAAATCTCCCGCATTTTCATTTTGCAGTAATTCATACAATTGCTGTGATACTGTAAAACATTCCCGTTCGAAGGATCGATCTGCAATATCTGCCAACAATCTGTAAAAAATACTTAGGTTCTCTTTTTGTGTAAACGCAACTAATTTATATAGCTGTGAGATGTATTGATCAAGCTTCTCTTCAGCTACAAGTTGCCATAAATGTTCTTCCAACAAATTATATATCTTGGTATTTGTTGGCTGCTCAGCCAATCTCTGCCAAATATTATCTAATGTTTCATCTTTACGCATATCTTTTTGTAAAAGAGAATTTAGATTGTTTCGCCAGCGATTTAAAAAATTATTGATATTTTCGGCAAAACTCTCAAAATATTCTGTTTCACTGATCGTATCGGTAGCGAGCCAGTTCCCCAGTTGTTCCCATTCCTCTCTTATTTCATCCAATAATCTATCAAATGGGGAAACTTCCAGTGGTTCTCCTATCTGCTCAGATGATTTTCCTTTGGTTAAATCCAATACTTCGTCCGAATTCGTGAATATTTTGGCTGTTTTTGTATCAAAATCACTCTCCTTTGAATCCTGCTTTCTTTCTGGTTCAGAACCACGCTTTGGTTCAAAACGCCAAAGATCATTTCCAAGATAAACAAAACAAGGGCGTTTCTCCAGTTGATATCGGATAGTGCTTTGAGCAACTTGCCGGATTTGCATCACACTATGGAATATCTCGTCATAGGAGAGTTCTTTTCCCGGTTCTCCAAATACATCACAGATTGTATGGAACACACCTCGTTTGTCCATCGCCTGTTTGAACAATGCATCTGGATCTTCAAGTCGCTTTTCTGCGCGCAGAACATATTCTGATAGCTCGCATGGAAACTCAATTGCAGGTATCTCATATTCTTTTAGAGTTCCATCTTCAAGAAGTTCAACGCAGTGTACATTATCTATTTGATTATTAACATTGTTCCAGAAAAGACGGCAACGGTTCTGATGCACTCGTTCTAAATAGATAATCCCTCCAGCGGGTATGTTGTAAGCTTCCAAGAATTGAGGTAGCATTTCTTGGTTATAGATTATCTCCAAACTATAGTCTAGATAAAGTTCAAATTGCCAATTTTCAAAATCTGTATCACATATCAACCTATGGGGGTAATCTGAAAACATTTGTTTTGCATGCTTGTGCAAAGGTAAGAATCCTTCATAGCGATTCTTAAAAGTAAGCGTAAAACGTACTACTTTAACGCGCTGATTTGGTTTGTCAGAATCACTATTTTCTAATTCACGTTGCTGCCAATCAAGATCAGCACGGACGCTATCCGAATCAGCAATTTCCTCCTCAACAATTGACCTTTCTTTATGTTGCAACCCATATTTTTGAGATAATTCTCCATAATCGTTGGGTAAAATTGGTACTCTAGGACGCATCTGACCTGTGAACGTTGGGATATCATCATCAGTTTCCGAAATAATCCCTAATTCAGACAGATCCGCTTCTTCAGTCGATTGAAGCAGATCTTCTTCCTGTTCTGGTTCTTTCGAAATTGTAGTATCTTCACAAGATTCTGATTCTACTGGTTTTTCACCATCCACTTCCTCCTCGTCTAAAATAAGAGGTCTTTCATCAATATCCCAGATTTCTTCTCCAATTTTGTTTTCACCATCATTATTTTGATCTTTCATTAGTCGGCGATAGCCATGTTTATCTAAATAATCATTAATATCACAAAGTTTTAATTCCAGGAGTTTTTCAATGACAACACTTTGTTTTTTATTTGGAAAGAGTAGATAAGCAATCTCCTTTGCTATCTCCGTATTGTCTGGTTTGCCTTTCTCGCGGCAAACATACAAACGATGATCTTTTTCCACAAACAAGGCTTTCTCATTTTGAGAGCGATGTCCAGAAATATCCCAACTATCTCTATTATTGAGTGAATAATCCACAATTAATTTATCACAACTATAAATAGTAATATTCACTAACTTCTCAATCGAATCAACCGCTCTTTTGAACGCTTCAGGCTTCTCTTCAAAAATTTCTTGTGCAATTCTTATAAACGCATCCTTTAAAATATTAATTTGGTCAGTTAATCTAGTATCCACTTTTTGGTCTTGAACATCTATCAAATTACGTTGTGTCAATTCACTTAAGAGAGGGACTCCTAAACTACGTAAAAAACGATACGCTGGTTCGGTTAATTCATCCTGATCCAATTGTGGAAATGAATTCTCATCGAACCATTGTAATAAATCCTTTTGATCTACAAGCGCGATTTTGCTTGGTTCGTAAAGTGAACAATCTTTTCCTGGTATGATTCTGAGCTTCTTTAACTGCCTAAGTATATAATCGCCCAAGGGTAATACCCCTAAAGCATCAAAATTAGTTAGTATCAGTTCAAAATCGTCAGCGTCTAAAGACTCTCTCTCAAGATAATCTTCTGCGATTTCATTGAGCAGAGCTAATGATTGCCCCTCCAAATCTGGTGAATCTCCGTTAACACCGACATATTCAAGGAATTTTTGTGCATTCCCTCCTGGTGGCTGTAAGTAGCAGCGCCTGTGTCCAAAAAGATTACTATACTTTGCGAGAAAGACCTGTTCGGGTTTCCAATACCTGTGTCCTGATTCAGACCAGATAATTGCTTCACATTTCAACTGTTCCCTAAGTTCATCATCCAGGTCATACCATCGCTTTCCCAGATCCTCATAAATACGTAAATCTTCTAAAGGTTTGTTTCTAATAGCAAGAGTTAACAGGTGCCGAGCAATTATTTCTGGCTCAGGATAGCTAGGCATTTCTAATACTGTTCGAAGTTCTTTCGATGATTCACCAAAAAGAAGCAAAGGAGCTTGATCACCAATAAAAACACCCAAACTTGCTTGGTAGATTTCTCGAGGATAATACCAGCGATCGGATCGGTTACGAGCTGGTAACCAACGAAATTCTGATAGGCGCTTAATTTCCGAACTGTTGATATATTTCTTAATCGTGCTGATTTCGCGGTTTAGAAAATCATACATACACCTGACAGACTCAATCTTCGCTTCTTCAGGGGGATCATTTGTTATTTGGATTTCAATTGTTTTAACAAGGTCTTCTGCAGATGGAACTTCATTAACTCCCAAACGTTTAAAAAGCCAATACCAGGTGCTTCGACGGAATGGCGCTTGATCTTCATCATCAGTTTCTGGTATTGGTACACCATAGCTAGGGTGTATTTTTAAATATTGAGAACCAAAAACCGCTTCGATCGTAGGGTTTGCAAAATAAACTTTATTTGGCTGTGCATACTCTCCATTATCGCACAATAATAAATTAACTTTGGATAATTCTATACACAACGCATCCTGGTCTGATTCATCTAGGGATCTTAACTGTTCGCTAATATACTCCAGCAAGTTTTGTCGATCAGTGTCTTCCAGGCGTTCATCTAGGTAATTTGGCAACATCACGTCACGGATCAGATCAATTGAGGACAAGGGTCTCAATTGGACTACCTTTTCAAGAAAATTTCGACCATCCGGTGTGAGCACATCACCATGAACTAAGTTATCTAACTGTAGCTTATCGAGACTTTCTAATGTCTTACTTCTTTCAAGATTACTATCACCAGGTAAATGAGGAATAGTTTCTCCCCCACAGGCAGATATCAAACGTCCTTGTTGTGTCAAACAAATCGGTAATTCCTTTAGTCTGTTCTTACTAATATCATCTAATTGTGATCTGTAGTTAAAGAAGAAAGCATATAATTTGAGTAATCGCTGGACAAGACATTCGTGATCTTGCCCTGTTGGATCAATAGGATTTTCGCTCAAAGCACAAATTACATGTTTAGGCGCAAGCTCTTCAACACCGGCGCAAATGTACACTTCTCGGAGCTTTTTTTTAGCATCCCAATCTGGGTGAATAAATTGGAGTCCTAAGTTAACTAGTTCGGCTCGCTCTACTTTATCTTTATGGAAATATACTGCGCTTTCTGCAGTACATAAGTAGCCCGACTCAGTGTATATCACCGGTAACTTCTTCAATAGTTCACTGTTGATATTCTGTATATCCTCATATAAATAACCTAGCAGCTTCGAGAGATGTTCAGGATTCTTAAACACACCAGGCATTTTAGAAATGGGTATAATTTCCTCAGGCAATTCTAACCCACATAGCCATTTTACTAGTTGTGCACCTTTAAATTCCACGATTAGGTTCTCAAGCAACCGAGAATAATTTTTCTGGATATCTTTAGATACGAAATGTAAATCTGAGTCAGATAGCAAATTTCGGGTTTGTTCAGATGCGCGCCAGATTTGATCAGAAAATTTCCAGAGAATCCCACTCTCATCGAGGCATAACGGCGTTCCAGCAATCAGATTGCGTTGCTCATCGGAAGGATTTTGAGGAAGCTCGCTGTAAAGTTTATTGAGTTTTTCTCGACTGTTTATCATCGGGTGAGCATCATCAAGCAACACACCAGGTAAAAGATAAGGTTTTAAAAAACTGATAACATCTTCCCAGTCAAGTTGTGGTGCCTTTACTTTGTAAGTCAGAAAATCACGGAAAGTTTGGGGAACTCCTGAAGGAACTATAGAAATGTACTCGGAAACAAGTTCAGGGAGGCGTGAGCCTGGTTTACCAATTGAAACATCACCGGGTTTTGACCAGATTCCTAAACTGCTAAATACTATTTCTTGGTTTGGTGCAGCCTCAAGAAATGAAGTGTATATTGGTTTAAGAAATTCCTCTGATGAGGATTGATCGGGAAGTATCTCATAGAAGCGCCGTGTTTCTTTTACCCGGTTTCGCAGATCTGGAAGTATCTTTACCACTAAATCACCAATGGCTTGAATGACATTCCAATTCCAGCGGCTTTTTTCGCGTTGTGTATAGACATCAAGCAAGATTGTACGCCGATTATTATCCGGGAAGAAAGCGCCATTTATTTGGAAATTGTAGTCCGTTATTATTGGCGTAGGCAAAAAATTGTACAGGGTACCTGGTAAATTTTTCGTTAACCAATCCCTGTTTTCTAATGGAAAAGCGATACTGATTTCAGTGTCTTTTGGATTTATATCTTCTACCATTAGATGATTGGGTACCTTTCCCCGATAATACAGCCAGGTATCAGTTCGAGATTGGACGCCTGTCCTTTGGTATTGGAAATCCCAGGATTCAAACCGGTATCCATTTCCGTCATAGACGGATACCCGGTCACGGACTATCTTATATAGCAGTTTTCCCTTGCCTTGATCCCCTTCAAACACTTCTATTGCTTTAATATGGCGGAGAAAAATCATTAATCGGTATATGGATACAGCAACATCTTCTTTTAAGTGCTGAATGTTTTCATCATTCCAGACATCTGCTTCAAGTGAAGTGCTTATCTTTGTGGATTCCCGCCGCCATGGCATCCGGAAAGCACTTCCTTCATGTATATCAGACCTTTTGATCGGAAGCTGATCCTCCAATGGATTTAGAATGATCTTATCTCCTACAGAATGTACTTCAGGTGTGTCTGTCAGATGAAAAACAGACAGAAATCCAGTTCCCCATGTACCAATTTTTCCGGTTTCATTTCGCTTTGTTCCATTGGCAATGCTAGTAATATTTTCCCAATCCTGCTCAGTAAAAACACTGTTATTCCACGACAGAAAATCTTTCGAGCGGAAATGGAATGATGCTTGTGATGCACCGGCATCATCTGCGTTTTGAAGCATTTCGCTAACAATCGAGCTTCCACCAGCGTATCCAGCCAGTGCTTGGCGGATAAAATCCACCTTTTGGACACCATATGAACGATATTTTATGACCTCTTGTTCAGATCCCACTGAAGCAACCTCCCCGATGATAATTGATTTTTGCCTTTCTCCGTTAAATCAAGGTATTCATAACCTTGCCCATCATTGAAAGAGAATGTTGAGCGATGAATAAAACCCTCATTCACCAATCGTTCAAGCGTGGTTTCAATCACAATTTTAAATGAAGGTAGAACAGTTAGTACACCCCAATGCGGACAACTTCGGGCTTGCTTAAGACGCCAATCGCGCATATGGGGTTCATTTTGTCCTTGCGACATCCAATAAGTATCTCCTCGCAATATCGCCAATAGAGTTCCTATGCCATAAGGGGCACCATATTTACGGGCTCGGTCTAGATTCCATTTTATCGTCTCAAGGAACACAAAACCTGGATCTATATATGCATCTGGTGTAGCATAATCGCGATCTGTAACAAGGCTCCAAGGCAATTCCTTTTCTGGTTGGCAAATATCACAACCCAGACAGTTTGTCTCTGCTGATTGTCCAAAATAATTCAGAATGATCATACGCCTACATTGGTCTTTTGCTTGGATATAATTAATCATCTCATCTAATTTGTGTCGCATTTCCAAACGATGTTGCTTTGCGGCAAATGCACCAGCGGGTAAGTACGTTCCCTGAATTAATTTTCTACCCTTTTCAATCACAAATCCTCTCCGCCAAGCATGGTAAACGACTTCGCCTCGCAAAGTCATATCTAATAGGAATTGGTCGATATAATCTGGACCCACACTCATCTCCTGAGCTAGAGATAACAGATCAACCTCAACCTTACGATAAGCAGGAAAATGTGCTCTTCGAAAAAGTTCAGCCATAAATTTAACATCAGCCGATTTTTCAAGCTGCCTTATCTTCAATACTTCTTCGGGAGAAACCTGAAAGGTCAGAGCTCCAGTCAAGCTGAAATCCGCTGATCTAGCGAGGTAACCCTGTGCTTCTAGATGATGTAATGCAACGCGTAATTGTACATCTTCCAGTCCCAATCGTTCCTGAACATCCTCTGGATCAAGGAAAATTTTCTCACCTGGGAGTTTTGCTAGATATTCCAAAACTTGGTTGATGATCTCTTCATCAGGTGTTCCATTCTCAATAAAAAACTCCTGGGTGCGTATGTCGCTTTGGTGGTAAAGAATAATACAATAAGCTGTTTGACGGTCACGTCCAGCGCGACCAGCTTCTTGAAAGTAGCTTTCCAGGTCGCCAGGCATATTGTAGTGGATTACATAACGTATATTCGGTTTATCAATCCCCATACCAAATGCTTTTGTGCAGACCACAATGTTAATGTGGTCATCCATAAACATTTCCTGAACGCTGCTGCGCTCTTCTGGCATCATTTTTCCATGATAAGGGCGGGAATCATAACCAGTCACTCGCAATCGACGGGCTAGTTGATCAGCCTCAACCGTCGTTGAAACATAGATCAATATGGGTGGTCGTTCACGATCTGCAGCCTGCAAAATCCGCAACAATTGTTTAAATCGATCATTCCGGCTTCTTATAGCGCCATACTTACTTTTTGAGTTGTAAACTAAAAACTGAAGTTCGGGACGGTCAATAGGGGCTATCACTTTAACTGGTTTCTTTATCTGCAAAGAGTCAACTATTGCTAATTGCATAGCCGGTGTTGCTGTAGCTGTCAATGCAGCAACTGGAGGAAGATATCCTAAAACATCAAAGATA
>CAZOYI010000252.1:0-8163 GCA_964583965.1 uncultured Caldisericota bacterium | reverse complement strand
TGAGTGCTTCCCTACGTCAGTATTAACTGCCAGGTTCAAAGGGTCAGGTTTAACCTTCTCAACCGAAACGGTTCCCCCGCAAACTCATACAAAAATTTTAACCAGTATAGTGTGAAATGTGGGAAAAGTAAAACTGCAATTCTTTCATTCTTCAATGAGTAACTTTACAATAAAGAAGGTAGTATACATTGTATAAAAGTTGTCGAAAGGTGGCTTCTCTATGAAAAGAATTGTGAAACTTCTGACTGTATTTATTTTGTGCACTATTTTAAGCGGGTCCTTTTTTAGATTGAATGCTCTACCCTTATGTAACGGTCAGATACTTTCACCTTTTCAAGACGATCGAATTGAACCGTTTCTTTCCCCACTGAAAGATCACTTTCTATTCACTTTTAACAAAGCCATGTACGATGAAAACATGAATTTGCAAAAACGAGGGGTAGCGGCTGTAGAAAAAGTTCGTGATGCCGTATTACAAAATCCACTTTTTGAAGTGCATGCCTTGATTGAACCTGCTATATCTCAAGATGAATACGAAAAAGATCCTTACCCTTTGTATGTGAGTCAGAAGATTATTTTTTCCCATTTACAAAGGTATTCTCATCTCATATCAAAATCGGATACATGTTTTGTGTATTCTCATACACACGGTGTTCGCAATGGTTTTGTTCCTACGGAACCTTGGGGTGGATTGAAACTCGATTTTGATCGATCCGATAAATCACACAGAGGAATTACAGTGTGGCCCGATTATGCTCACGAAGTATTGGAGATCCCAGGAGAAACGGTTGTCATTCTTGTCATGTCATGTTATTCTGGAGGATTCATTGATTATCTGGAAACCATTCAAGAGCAGTGGAACAGCCGAAGTGAAGAAGGACGAAACTTTCTTGTCATCACCTCGCAGAACAATGCTTTTCAATCTGGACCTGTGCGCATTCAGGGAGAAGTGATCAATCCTTTCACTTATTCAGTGCAGCATGCATTTTTGGGAGAAGCAGATGGGTTTGAAGGCGAAGAAAAAGATGGAAAGGTTACAATTCGTGAGTTTATTCAATATATTGTAAAAACAACCCAATATTATGGGCCAAAAGCCTATCCACAAGTAATTGGTTCCTTTCATCCAGACCACATTCTTTTTTCGATCCCTGAAAACCCATAAAAAAAAGGCTCTCTGCGACGAGAGAGCCTTTTGAACAAGAAAAAAACTATTTGTTCTTAATTTCAACGAGGGAATCGTGAATTTTGAAGATAACAATTAAGATTTCACACCACACACGGACCATAATGGGGCCTAAAACAATAATGAGAAGACCCAGTAAAAAGCTCCATGCAGAACCATATTTTCCAAAAGCACTAACGATGGTAATTAAGCCAAAAATAACAAAGGCAATACAACCAACCCAAAATAGGATTTTAATAATGACGGGGGCTATCATTTTGTCAAACGATAACCAATCTTTGGGAGAACTAACAGCTTTCAGATCATTTTGTAATTCATTTTTAAGATCATTCTTTAATTCGTCCATTAATCGCTCCTTTGAATATATAGGTTTTACGTTACTACTTATTGTATAAAAGTGAGATGATTATGCAATTCAAACGGGTGTTTTGATATCTTTTTTTACTCGATCTATTTTTTTACAACAATCTCGAATTCCTTGTAACACCAAAATGGATGATTATAATGAAATGAAAAGAAGACCATAAACGAAGGCTTCTAGGATTCTGTTTCTCAATGAATTGTGGGTGTTTTGTATGATGAACAAGGGTCTGCTACAGAATGGTTGAAGTATCGATTTTCATACTGCTTGTTTTTATGATTATCGGGATGTTGTTTGTGCTAGAGATGAAAAATCTTTTGTCTGCCGTTGTCATGATGGGGGCTATTGGATTTGGTCTCAGTGTTATCTTCTTGTTACTATCTGCGCCGGATCTGGCCATTGTTCAAATTGCTGTCGAAGTTATTTCCCTTGTTATCTTGATTCGGGCTACCATTCATAGAGAAATTGATGAGCGAACTGAAGAAACAGCTGCAACCTCTTCTCGCATTATCATGCTTACAGGCCTTATTCTACTTTTTCTAGTACTATATCCCGCTATTTCATTGTTTCCACTGTTTGGCGATCCTGTGTTTGTACAACTTGCTTCTTCTTCCTCTATGCGGTACATTGCTGAAGGGTTTACTCTTACAGGCTCTCCCAATATTGTCTCTGCGATTATTCTTGATTTCAGAGCCTACGATACACTCGGGGAAGCGATTGTTTTATTTACCTCTGTCATGGGAGCGGTCTCTATTTTACGGTATCGGAACCGAAAGAAACCGGAGCATTCTTCATGACCGGCATGACAATAATTGTCAAAACCGTAGCAGAATGGATCAAAGGATTCATTCTTTTTTATGGCGTGTATATTGTATTGCAGGGACATTTATCCCCCGGGGGTGGTTTTGCAGGAGGTGTCATTATTGCTTGTTCCTTTATTATGATGGAACTAGCCTTTGGAAAAGATCAAGCTAGAAAAGAACTATCACAGCACGGAAGCCATCTGCTAGATGAATATGGAGCTTTAGCAATCCTTTTTATGGGATTGATTGGTTTTTTCCTGCCCGATATGCCCTTTTTCTCCAATGTTTTGTTGCATACGCCCTTTCAGGCTCCTTTCCATATTCTCTCTGCTGGCTCCATTCCACTAATCAATTTGGCAATTGGATTGAAAGTGGGTACGGGACTCTATTCTGTATATACCCATTTGTCTCGCTACGATCCTGTTTTACAGGAGGATGAGTAATATGTTATATTCCTTGTGTATTGTCCTGTTTCTTTTAGGCCTTTATGGCGTACTTGTGAAACGAAACCTCATTAAAATCATTATTAGTTTGTCCATGATGAACAATGCAATCAATCTATTTTTTATTTTGTTGGGATATAGGAAAAATGGCGTTGTACCTATTATCTCTTATGTGAATCCTGACGTAAATCTTGTTGAAACGGCTGTCGATCCACTTCCTCAGGCACTGGTTCTGACTTCTGTTGTGATTGGCCTTGGGGTAACGGCTTTGATGGTCGCATTGTCTATTCGCCTTTACCATACCTATGGAACGTTTGATATCTCCAAAATTAGAAAGCTGAGAGGGTAAGGTGGGACTACTTCCAACCTTTGTTGCAATCCCCCTCTTTGTTGCCTTGATTTTGGGGTTCATAGAACGCAACAACCGACTTGTTCATATTATGGCTATCTTGACGACACTTGTTCTTGTCGTTCTATCTTTTGCAACTCCATTACACGGTGGATTTTATTATATTGGTGGCCATTCTTCTCTTTTGGGAATCACTATGATGTTAGATCCTCTCAACAGGCTTCTCCTTATCGTTGTCCAGATTCTTGTATTGATTGCTTGTTGGTATTCCATAGGGTACATGGAAAAATATACACTGAAATCGCGGTACTATACGTTTGTATTTCTAATGTTAGCCGGCATGAATGGGATTATCCTTACCGCGGACTTGTTCAACTTGTATGTTTTCATGGAGATTGCTACCATTTCTTCATATGTACTTGTTGCTTATGGAGGCAAAGCGCACGAACTAGAAGCCTCTTTTAAATATCTTGTGCTGGGTAGTATTTCCTCTTTGTTTATCTTGTTTGGTATTGCCTTAATTTACAGCCAAACCGCTGCCCTCAATATGATGATTGTGACGCAGCGTTTAGATCTTTCTCATCCTATCACGTGGCTTATTATTGTGCTTTTTACAGCAGGGTTTGGTTTGAAATCTGCCCTGTTTCCTTTTCATAGCTGGTTACCTGATGCCCATTCTTCGGCTCCAGCCCCCATTTCAGCTATTCTGTCTGGTGTTCTTATCAAAGCAGTAGGAATTTATGTGCTCCTTCGGTTCTTTTTTAATATCATTGGCCCCGAAAAAGCACCCTTGGCTCTTATTGCCTGGCTTGGAGCCGCATCTAGCTTGGTAGGTGTTATTTTGGCAATGGGCCAACATGATTTCAAACGACTTTTGGCATGCCATAGCGTAAGCCAAGTAGGATATATTTTTATTGGCATTGGACTAGGAACTCCTCTTGGGTTGATGGGTGCTTTGCTTCATATGGTGAACCACTCTGCTTTCAAATCGCTTTTGTTTCTCACGGCTGGGTCTGTTGAGCATGCTACGGGAGAAAGAGATTTCTTTTCAATGGGTGGCTTGAAAAAGAAAATGCCATGGACGAACGCGAGTAGTTTTATTGGGTTTACCTCTATAGGTGGTGTACCTCCCTTGAATGGTTTTTGGTCAAAGCTTTTGCTAGTCATGGCATGCGTGTTTGCTGGGCAGTGGATTCTTGGGTTGGTGATTGTAATTGTTGCCATCATGACCCTTACTTTGTTTCCAAAGATTCAAAAATATGTGTTTTTAGGAGATCTACCGGACCGTTTTCAACAGGTCAAAGAAGTACCCTGGTCAATGATATTTCCAAAGCTTCTTCTCTGTTTATTTTGTATTACATTAGGCGCTCTATTAGTAGTTCCTTTTCTACGGGAAACGTTTTTACAACCTGCTGTTGATGCACTGCTAAAAGGTCGATGGATGGGAGTTATACCCCATGTATTGTAAGAGCTTTTTACGGGTTTTTTTCCTCCTAATGATCTGCTGGGTTCTATTGGTTTGGCCTTTTCCCGGTACCCCTGGCATTCTTGAAAAATGGATGATTGGTATTGCACTCAGTGCTTTTGTAGCGTATCTAGAAATCCGATCAATCCCTGCTTTTCCACTGTATCTACCTCTGTCACCAAGACGAGTGGGATGGATTTTATATTATGCTTTTCGTTTTTTTAAACTGATGTTTATAGCCAACTTAGATGTTGCCTATCGTGTATTGCATCCTGCTTTGCCAATCAAACCAGGGATTGTAAAAGTCAAAACGCGCCTTACCAATCCTTTGGCACAATTGGTTCTGGCCAACTCTATTACGCTCACGCCTGGTACTTTGGTTGTCGATATGCAATCTGATGGCACTCTTTTTGTACATTGGATATGTGTTATTAGTGACGATGAAGAAGTGGCCCGAAAAATGATCGTAGAACCCTTTGAACAGATTCTTGTGAAGATTTTTGAATAGGAGGAGCCCCCATGCTATATGATATGCTATTCCTTTTTGCTCTCGTTGCATCCGTTTCGCTATGCCTGTATCGTATTGGTGTTGGACCTACCCCTCCTGATCGAAGTGTCGCTATTGATATTCTTGGAACAGTCATGGTGGGATTTTGTGTATTGTCTGCCCTTAAAACGGGGAATGACTTCTTCCTTGATGTTGCTTTAGCATGGACGCTAATTAGTTTTATTGGTGGTCTGTCATTGGCAAAGTTTTTAGAAGGGAGAAGGTATGATGAGTAATGTACTATCCCTTGTATTTATTTCCATTGGAGTGATCTTTATGGTACTCGGATGCCTTGGTTTGGTTCGGCTACCAGATGTATACAATCGATTGCAAGCTGCTACAAAGTCTGTTACTTTAGGCGTTTGTAGTATGCTACTAGGAGTGATCATTCAAAAAGGGGTATCTCCTATGAGCGGGAAAGCTCTCCTTTGTATTGTGTTTATTTTGATCACCTCTCCAACTTCTGCTCATGCACTTGCACGGGGGGCATATAAGTCGAAGGTACGCTTGTGCAAAAACACCGTCTGCGACCTGTATGAATTTGGCCGTAAGGAAGAATTGACACAAGAAATTGATGGAAAGGATCCTGCAAAGGATCATGATTCAAACCGCTGACCTTTTCGTCATTACCTACATTGCCCTTCCGTTGTTTCTTGGGCTTTGCCTGCTTGTTTTTTCGGGTATCTTAAGGCGATGGGCTTTTGGACTCACCCTTTCTGTAACATCCCTTTTGTTCATTGTTACAGTGGTTTGTTGGTCATTGGGGTGGGTGTATCAAGATGCAGGGCTTCTGCTAGATGGAACGACCCGCGTGATGCTTGTTTGGACATCTTTCTTTGCTTGGATACTAAGTATGTATGCAAAAGGATATTTTCCTTCTACCAAGGAATCCACCCCCTTCTATGCCCTTAGTTTGATGTCTTTGGGGGTTACTTTTTTTACGTTTCTAGCTGATCATATGATTCTTTTAGCGATTGGCTGGGGTATTCTTGGCGTGCTTTTGTATGCTATGATTGGCTTAAAAAAAGGCTCTGATGTTCGAGATGCTGCAAAAAAGACATTCATTATGGTAGGTGGATCCGATATTGTCATGATTCTAGGTCTTGTACTTTTATACTTTTTAACCGATACAATGTTGTTTTCCACCATGAGTGTTACGCTAGATATGCCTTTGGCATCTCTATCCCTTGTTTTCCTCTTTACAGGTGCTTTTGCGAAAGCTGGTGTTTTTCCTTTCCATAGCTGGCTACCCGATGCTTGCCAACATAGCTATGTACCTGTCACTGCTTTTCTACCCCTATCACTGGACAAACTTTTAGGGATTTATCTTATGATCCGGATGATTGGATCTATTTATACTATCAATGCAATCACCAGCATCATTATTATGAGTGTAGGTTGCGTCACCATATTTGTTGGTGTTCTGATGGCACTGGTACAGCATGATTTGAAAAGGCTTCTCGGATACCATACTGTATCGCAGGTGGGCTATATGGTGTTGGGAATTGGAACAGGAACTATGATCGGTATGATTGGCGCTGTATATCATATGATCAACAATACGATATACAAAACCCTTCTTTTCATTTCGGGGGGAATGGTTGAAAAGTCTTGTAAAACGACCAACCTGGATCGACTTGGAGGATTGGCCAAAGTGCTCCCCATCACTTTTACTGTTATGGCAATTGCATCCTTATCTATATCGGGGGTATTCCCTTTTAATGGGTATTTTAGTAAACATGTTATTATGCATGGCATTGAAGTTACACATGAACTTTTTCATCTTTCGTGGTGGCCCGTATTTTGGATCTTGGCTTTTATAGGAAGTTTGTTAACCCTTTCCAGTTTTGTCAAAGTCATGTATGCCCTTTTTGTTGAAAAACCCTGCCAATGCTGGAAGCATATCAAAGAAAACAATGGCTGGATGCTTGTACCTATGCTTCTGCTAGCAGTGCTTTGTATCCTGTTGGGCGTAACAGCAGAGGGTTGGACCAATACATCATTTCTTGTACCCATATTTAACGAAGAAACCCACATTCATTTTAATATGTTTGAAGGATGGATGTATCTCCTTGGGTTTTCCATCTTTATTGCATTTTTTATTGGCAGTATTGCTCGTTATGCCAAACGGTGCAATGTACAAGGAATCAAGTGTTACGAAAAGCTACGGAATTGCATGGGCCTAAGAAATGCTTATGATTGTGCTGAAAAAAAATACCTGGATGTATACGACCTTGGGAAAAAAGCCATTTTGTCCACTTCCAACATGCTACGAGGTGCCCATAGCGGTTTGTTACCCACGTATGCTTTTTGGTTTGTACTCGGTACACTTCTTTTTGCAATTTATTATTTTCAAGCGCTTTAATCTTACGCTCTCGCATTTTTCAGTCAAAAAAACCACGTAAATGATATTTTGCATGGTATAGCCTTTGAAACTCAAAGAATGCTAACATTACAGGCTATGTAATCGAATGTGCAGAAAATTAAGCCATTACCGTATGTATGTAGTCGCTAATACAAACAAATTCTGGACAAATTCACAGAAAAAATCAAGGAGAGAGTATGCATAAATACACTCTCCTTGATTTTAATTTCAGATACTATTGTAGCGTTAACAATTAAGAGTGCCTATCATTTTGCGATACTGAAGCAATATATGGAGTTTACACAAAAACTTGGGTATACTATCTAATGTGTCCAACTATTTGTCCGCACTCCCCTACCGCAGATCATATTGATACAAAACTTGAGGCACTCCTGAAGCATCCGTTAGCATAGCCGTATTACCAAAATTGTTATCCGTAGTAGTACAGGCAGTTTGATTCAAATAACACCTCTTTGTTTGTAAACTAGAGGGAAGATAGTTGTCCTTCCCTCTAGTACTTGATTTACAATCTACAATTCATATCTATTATGGATTGACTTTCGATACAGTAAGAGTTTTGTCTTCAATTTGACTACGATAGATATGCTCATTGTTTCGAAACAATGTTGATTTTTGATAGCTGGGAA
>CAZOYI010000251.1:0-16703 GCA_964583965.1 uncultured Caldisericota bacterium | reverse complement strand
TATATAAAAAAAAATTTGAATTGCAAGTGAAAAATGAGTTGTCCTTCAAATTGTAGAAAAAACATGTATAAATATGGTGTAGAAAATTAACTTTAGGTATCAACTTCTATTTTGGGTGGTTTTTACTATGAAAGCAAAAAAATGGTTGTTTTTCGTTCTAATTGTTTTGTTGTTGCTCTTTGTTTTTTTCATTTGGTTTCACTTTCAAAATGGGGCAAGCAAAACCCAAGCCGTAAGTTTATATCAACATCCAATTCTACGAGTCCAATTTGAATATCCATCCGACTGGATACCCCAATCCTCTGGACATATCCAAGGTTACCCAACACAATACAAAGGAAAAGATGGCTTTTTTGTTGTAAATGCTATTCCACTACAAGACTGTCTATCTGAGACGGTACAGTGTTTTTCTAATGACAATCAATTGTTGTTTGGGAAAAATCCCACAAAAGAAGAATGCATCATTCATTCTCGGGTGGGATATTTTATCTACCCACAGGAAGATCTAACGATCGACGAAAATCATCCCATTTGTTACATTACAGAGCTTTCTAGTCCAGCCTATTACAATGAGCAGACATGTTCTGTTTTAGTAGTATTTTCTACGGAAGATCATATACATGAGCTAATCAATACATTAGAACCTTTTTACCCATATTAGTAGTCTATGATGAGTACTTGGTTTCAGCTCAACAAACACAAGTCAAAATACTCCCCTCTTCTGTTTTTTACGATGGGAATCATTTTCATTTTTGCAATTGTCTTGTTGTGGATCTCGCAAACAAGATTTGTACCTAAAAAGGTTTCTTATCAACTTGACATGAACCATGATCGAATTCCCTTTTTGATTGAGGAGATGGATCCTTTACATGAAACAAGAATACAATACTTCCTTGGGGTGTGGGATCTTAGCTCAAACAGTTTATCTTGCGACCAGTCTTCAATCGGATTCGTTGAAGGAGACAGCGTTCTCCTCTGGCAAGGGAACCGAAGAATATTCGTAACATGTAAAAATCCAAGTGGAAGAATATACTCAGAAACCACCAATCCTTTTTTTGAATTTGTGGAGTTTCAAGCCAATGATCCAGATGTTGTACAAATTCTGGATGATTCTTCATCTGATTTGTTTTATGTGTTAGACCGATCCAGTACATCAGAAGAATTCATTGTCGAGACTTGGATTCGAGAGAAAAGAATATCGGTTGATTATGTGCTGTTTGACTACCGCAATGAAGATGTGGTAGATTTTGTCCCTTTAGATTTTACCTGGGAAAACGAAAAACCCTACCTTATTGGGGAAGGATATTGCGACGGAGTTCCTTATATTTTTGCTGGAACTTTTCAAAACGACCAGTTTGTTTTACAAAAGAATACCGAAAGTATCTTGGATTGGGACAAACAATCTCGAAGTGAATCTCAAGTTCTATTCTATCATGATTCGCTTCTTCTTTGCCAAAAGATTCCCGATAGCGTTCAATCCTATGATATCTTTTCTCCCAAACGGAATAGTTTTGAGACCATCAACAATTACATCGACATGTTTCGCAATTATGTGTTTGGAACTGCGGATAGAGAAAGCTCTCTAATTCGTCGAGGTGTCTATTTGAATGCTCCCCAGCCTGTTTTACCAATCGTTGGATCATATCAAGATTATTTAATTACAAAATGGAATCCAGCTGTAACAAGAATTGACGAAGGTAAAACAACACCTTTTCCTATCGTACAAATGCAAACCTTGAAGGATAATCAGTTGATCAGCAGAATTGATCAAGTTGGGACTCTGATCAATGTCTATTCAGCATTTTCGACTAGCGAATTCCATTCAGAGAAATCAAACTTATACTTAGAACGATGGATTTTACCTAACCAATAGCACACTTGGCTATGAAACATACTAAATGTATTTTTTGCAAATATGTTTTTTTTCAATTTCATACTATATTGTTTGTGTGATTTTTCACGCTCAACATTGGTTGAAAAATTAGTTATGTTCGGAGGTTTTAATGAAGAGAATACTAGTTACAGGAGCCCTAGGTCAAATTGGGACAGAGCTTTCTTTGGAGTTACGCAACATATATGGAACTGACTCTGTCGTCGTTTCATATATCCGCAAGCATGAGAATGAAATCCTTGCAGAAGGACCACACGAAAGCATAGATACAACGGATGCCAATCGATTAAAAGAGATAGTCAAGAAATACAATATCTCTCAAATCTATCATATGGCTTCTATTCTTTCTGCGAAAGGTGAAAGCAATCCTCAATTAGCATGGGACGTGAACATGAATGGATTATATCATGTTCTTGAAGTTGCTCGAGAAATGAATTGTTCTGTATTTATACCCAGTTCCATCGCTGCTTTTGGACCTACTTCTCCCAAAGATAATACTCCACAAGACACCATTCAAAGACCAACCTCGATGTATGGTGTTACTAAGGTTGCCGGAGAATTATTGTGTGATTATTACCACTTAAAGTATGGACTAGATGCCAGAGGTCTTCGATATCCTGGTATCATTTCCTGGAAGACTCTTCCTGGTGGAGGAACTACAGATTATGCAGTAGATATCTATTACCAAGCCCTACAAAAGAAAGAATATACTTGTTTTCTGAAAGAAAATACTTCTTTGGATATGATGTATATGCCCGATGCAGTAAATGCTTCAATCAAACTTATGGAAGCAGATCCTTTTCGTTTATTACATCGTAATGCATTCAATGTAACAGCTATGTCTATGACTCCAGCCCAATTGGCGGAAAACATTAAAAAGTACATTCCTGGTTTTGTGATGAAGTACGATATTGACCCTGTTCGACAAAGCATTGCAGATTCATGGCCAAATAGTCTTAATGACGAAGCTGCCCAAAAAGAATGGGATTGGAAACCTGAGTTTACCATGGATATGATGACACAAGATATGCTTGAGAATCTTCGTAAAAAGTTAGCATAGGAGGAATATATGCCAATAAACAAAATCAACCAAACGCTCGGTAATGAAATTGAAGAACTACAAAAAGTTGGAACTGCCAAAAAGTCAGAAATGGTCATCTATGATGTCCTGAAAGCCACAACCGATCGCGGACCAAGATTTAAGGTCAAAGGTTTTGATCAAGAATTCATCAAAATGAATTCCAATTCTTATCTTGGACTCTCTCAAAGAGAAGATATGAAAAAAGTTGAAGAAGAAGCTACTGACAAATACGGTCTTGGTCCCGGAGCAGTACGGTTTATTTCTGGTTCATATGACATCCATTTAGAACTAGAAAAAGGTTTGGCTGAGTTTCATGGTATGGAAGCAGGGATGCTTTTCAGTTCTGCTTACATGACCACTTTGGGGGTAATGACTTCACTCGTTTCTCCTGAAACCATCATTATTAGTGATGAGTTAAACCACAATTGTATCATTAATGCCATGAAAATGTCCAAACCTAAAGGAAAGTGCATTTATAAACACTTGGACATGGAAGATCTGAAAAATTGTCTAGAAAAATCCAAAAATCAAGGGGATCGAGTCATCGTGGTTACTGATGGAATTTTCTCGATGAGAGGGGACCATGCTCCTTTGGACGAAATTTCCAGAATTTGTGAGCAATATCATTCCTACTTTAAAGATGGAGTCATTCTTATGGTTGATGATTCCCATGGAGTTGGTGCTTTTGGTGAAAATGGAAAAGGAACTATCGAGTACACCAATGCCAAAGGTGTAGATGTGTTGATTGGTACTCTTGGTAAAGCTTTTGGCGTAAATGGTGGTTACACCGTAACAAGTAAAACAATCATAGAGTATATGCATCAAAAAGCCCCAACATATATTTATTCCAATCCTATTTCTCCAGGAGAAGCTGCAGCTGCATTAAAGGCTTTGAATATCTTGAAGAGTGATGAAGGAAAGAAAATTCTAGCTCATCTACGAGAGATGACAAAGAAATTTAAACAAGGCATTGTGAATATCGGATACGAAACTCTCCCCGGAGAACATCCTGTTGTCCCACTAATGGTGCGTGATACAAAGAAAACATCAGAGCTAGTAGCCTTTTTAGAAAAAAATGGAATTTTAGCCACAGGGTTGAATTATCCTGTAGTTCCAAAAGGCGATGAAGAAATCCGCTTTCAAATCTCAGCTGAACACACTTCATCCGACATTGATAGAGTTTTGTCAGTGTTGGAAGAATATCGAAAGTGGAATGGTTAGCTGGAAAAAGGTTTTTCACTTTTTTTTAGCGAGTTTTCTCATTACTGGGCTCTTCAGTTGTAGGAGCAATGAACTCATTAGTGTTCCTGATTTGCGAGGACTTACCGTTCAAGAAGCAACAGCAATTGTTGAAGATTCTGGGTTAGTCTTACGAGTAAAGGATGGGACTTATTCCTCTTCTATACCGCGAGATGTTGTATTGGCGCAAGTTCCATATCCACTCACAGCTGTAAAATTTGGACGAGCTGTTTCTGTCAAGATTAGCAAAGGAAACCCGGTGGTTATCTGTCCAGATTTTGTTGGTAAGACATATGGAGAAGCCGTAGGGATTATTCGTAATGAAAATCTGTATGTTGCAGCTATTCACGAAGTAAACACGATTCATGAAGAGATATCGTCTGACAACGAAGAAGTGATGGAAGAAGTGGAAACAGAGATGGAGACATTTCTGTTTCCTTCTTCAAATGTAATATTAGGGCAAATTTTATCCCAAAAACCACCTTCTGGAACGATAATGTCACCTGGACAAGGGATTGAACTTACCGTGTATCTACCTGATTTACCTGTAGTACCAAACTTACTGGGAACTCACCTGGAAGATGCCAAATATATTATCACTCACAGTGGATATACCATAGGTACAATAACCTTTCGACCCAATAAGAGTTTCTCTAGAGGAGTTGTGTATATTCAAGAACCAATTCCTGGTTCTCCTGCAGAAAATCAGGCCTCTATCAATGTTGTCATTAACGAAGAAACTGCTGTAAAAACACCCTAGGACTTCATATGCTAATTGGTGCTTCGCTTCTGTCTTTACCATTTTTTTCTGCGCAAGCAGTCATGACATCCATATGTCGTGCAGGGATAGACTATTGGCATATTGATGTCATGGATGGCAATTTTGTTCCCAATCTTGCTTTCAATCCAGTGTGGCTCCAGGCTATCCAAAAAGAATATCCTTCTATTCCCCTTGATGTACACTTTATGACCACTCATACAGCTTTAAAAAATGTTTCCCCCGCTTTTTTTTCCATGTCTCCTACGTGGTTTTCCATTCATATAGAATCAGAACCTACTGCAGAACAATGGATTCGGTCTTGTCAAAAACAAGGTATCAAGGCTGGTTTAGCAATATCTCCCGAAACCCCTATTCAAACTCTCGAGCCCTATCTGTCAGTATTGGATTTTGTTTTAGTGATGAGTGTAAAACCTGGTTTTGGAGGTCAATCTTTCTTGCAAGAAACATTCAACAAGATTGAAACGTTACAGAATTTACGAATCCGTCATCAATCTTCTTTTTTCATTCAAGTAGATGGTGGAATTCAAGAGAAAGAAGCCATCCAATTGAAAAAGATGGGTGTTGAAATGATTGTGATTGGGAGTTATCTAGTACGTAGTTCTAATCCAACAGAGTTGTTACTTCGAATTACCGAATCTTCATGAAACCTAAGCGAATTCTTTGTTTTGGGGCTGCACCCTCCAGATTGGAATCGTCTTCGTTCGGGATTCATCCTGAAACTGATTTCATTATAGCATTGGATGGAGGATTAAACTGGTTACTACCCCATCATATCCTCCCTCATTTATTTATAGGTGATTGCGATTCACTTTCTCCTGATTTACAAGATTGGTTAAGTCGATCATCCATCCAAAAGGTTCTTTATCCAACAGAAAAAGATGAATCCGACTATGAATTGGCTTCTCAGTTCATTATTTCTCATTTTTCTCCTTCCATTCCCATTCTTTTGTATCATATGTCGAGAGGACGCACCGATCATTTCTTAATGAATATTTCAATATCAAAACATTTGTCTCTGAGTGGATTTCATGTAGAATTCATTGACGATCATGAAAAAATTATCATCTCCAATGGAACAAAACCCATTGAGATTCTCAATCAATCCATTGCGAATGTTTCTCTATACCCACTTACTGATGTTGTAGATGGAGTCACTACACACAATTTAAAATATCCTTTGATTGAAGAATCATTGTTTCAAAATTCTAGTAGAGGTCTCAGTAATGTTCCAATTGGGGAAAAAATGATTATCATACATAAACGAGGCATTCTTGCGATTCTATTAATTTTTGGAGGAAAGAATGAAAATTTTTGTTGATACAGCTAATGTTGAGGATATTCGTAAAGCTTGCGAATGGGGCATTGTGGATGGCGTTACCACTAACCCTACGTTAATGAGCAAAGAAGCAGGGAAAAATTCCCAGGACATCGTACGATCCATTGTTGATCTTGTGCAAGGTCCAGTGAGTGTCGAAGTAGTGGGAAAAACTGCAGAAGAGATGACTAAAGAGGCCAGAAAATGGTTCTCTCTGAACCCCGATTTTATTGTGATTAAAATCCCGATGTGTTCAGAGGGTTTAAAAGCTATGAAGGTGTTATCAGAAGAAGGAATACCCTGTAATTGCACATTGATTTTTTCAGTCAATCAAGCTCTACTTGCTGCAAAAGTAGGTGCTAAATATGTCTCCCCCTTTATTGGAAGAATTGATGATACTGGCCATGATGGGATGCAATTGGTAGAAGATCTTGTGGAGTGTTTAGACTATTACGAGTTTGAAACCGAAATAATCGCTGCTAGTATTCGTCATCCTTTGCACGTAACGCAAGCTGCAATGGCAGGAGCACATATCGCCACTATTCCTTATTCAGTTATTGAAAAAATGATGCTCCATCCTTTAACAGAAAAAGGAATTCAGAAATTTGACGAGGATTGGGAAAAGTTTATTCAATCTAGCAAATAATGCAATTATTTTGGGAATATTTATAATAGCTTAGTTTTCTTGTGTTGCCTGGTTGAGAATTCTTTCTTCTAGCAAGACGGGAAAGTACAAGGAGGATATTATAAATGTTTTCTATGGATAAAATGACAATTAAACTTCAGCAAGCTCTTGTTGAAGCACAAAATAAAGCCGTTTCCCACTCAAATTCGCAAATTGAACCAGAGCATCTGTTGCTTTCAATGATACAACAAAGTGATTCATTGGTTCCTGCAATTCTATCAAAACTAGGATTAGCACTTGCTGCACTCTCTGAGTCTTTGGAAAAAACCATACGAACTTTTCCAACTATCTCACGTACATCACAAGTATATGTATCGGATGTAACCAAAATGGTTTTAGAGCAAGCTCAGATTGAAAGCCAATCACTCCATGATGAATATAGTTCAACGGAACATGTTCTTTTAGCGATTTTAGCGATTCCATCTCTTCCTTTGTGTGAATATTTTCGTTCACAGGGGATTGAAAAGTCTCATGTTTTATCAATATTGAAAGACCTTCGTGGTTCGCATCGAGTCACAGACCAAACTCCGGAAAACAAGTATCAATCTTTGCAAAAATATGGTAAAGATTTAACCGAATTGGCAAAAAACGGTAAATTAGACCCAGTGATTGGCAGAGATGAAGAGATTCGCCGTACTATTCAAGTGTTATCTCGAAGAACAAAGAATAACCCTGTTCTGATTGGTGAGCCTGGAGTTGGAAAAACCGCTATTGTAGAAGGATTGGCAAGTAGAATCGCAGACGGAGATGTTCCTGAAGGATTAAAAAATAAAAAAGTTGTTTCTCTGGATCTTGGATTATTGGTTGCAGGAGCAAAGTATCGAGGAGAATTTGAGGAACGTCTAAAATCTGTACTCAAAGAAGTAGTTTCTTCTAGTGGTCAAATCATCCTTTTCATCGATGAGATTCACACTTTAGTGGGGGCTGGAAATGCAGAAGGTTCCATGGATGCTGCCAATCTATTAAAACCATCTTTGGCAAGAGGAGAACTTCGTGCTATCGGTGCAACCACTCTCAATGAATACCGAAAGAAAATTGAAAAAGATTCGGCTCTCGAAAGACGTTTTCAGCCAGTGTATGTGGGAGAGCCAAGTGTCAAGGATACTATTGCTATTCTTCGGGGTCTAAAAGAACGGTATGAAGTTCATCATGGGGTGAAAATAAGAGATTCTGCAATAATTGCTGCAGCAGAATTATCAGATCGATACATATCCGATCGTTTTTTACCAGACAAAGCCATCGATCTTGTAGATGAAGCTGCGTCCAGGCTACGAATGGAGATTGATAGCTCTCCAATTGAACTAGACGAAATTGATCGAAAAATCCGGCAGTATGAAATTGAAAAAAAAGCGTTGTCCAAAGACAAGGATCCAGAGTCCAAAAGACGAATTGAAGCATTGGAAAAAGACCGTCGAGAATTAAAAGAAAAAGCTGATGCGCTGAGAGTCCGCTGGGAGTCTGAAAAAGAAATTCTGAATCATATACGTGAGTGTAAGAGCGAAATTGATCGCATGAAAAATGAAGAAAAGCAAGCAGAAATGAGTGGTGATTGGGAAAAGGCAGCTGAATTGAAGTATGGAAAAATCTTACAAAAAGAAGATGAACTGAAACAATACAGTCAGAAATTAGACCAGATTCCCGATCATCAGAGAATGGTTGTCGAGCAAGTTGTTGATAACGATATTGCCGGAGTGGTTTCTCACTGGACAGGAATTCCTGTGTCAAAACTTGTGGAAACTGAAACCGAAAAACTGATTAAAATGGAAACCCGACTGCACGAAAGAGTTGTAGGACAAGACGAAGCAATCAGTGCAGTAGCAAATGCTGTCCGTAGATCTAGAAGTGGTTTGTCAGATCCTAATAAACCGATTGGTTCTTTTATGTTCTTAGGTCCGACGGGAGTTGGAAAAACTGAATTAGCAAAGTCATTGGCAATGTTTCTTTTTGACGATGATCAAGCTATGGTGCGAATTGACATGAGTGAATATATGGAGAAATATTCTGTATCTCGATTAATTGGAGCTCCTCCGGGGTATGTTGGATATGAAGAGGGAGGACAACTAACCGAACTCGTGAGAAGACGCCCCTATAGTGTAGTTCTCCTGGATGAAATTGAAAAAGCCCATCCAGATGTTTTTAATGCTTTGCTTCAAATACTTGATGATGGAAGACTGACAGATGGTCAAGGACGTACGGTAGATTTTCGAAACACTGTCATTATTATGACATCCAATGTGGGAAGTCAGTTTTTACAAGATGAACATCTCTCACACGATCAAATGCGGAACAATACTATGAAGATTCTGCGGGATCAATTTCGACCTGAGTTTTTGAATAGGATTGATGAAATCATTCTTTTCCACCGATTGGAAAAAGAACAGATCAAAGAGATTGTAAAAATCCAACTGGAAATCATCCGAAATAGAGTTGCACACCAGCATATTCAAATCCAGTTTTCTGACTCAGCAATCCAAGAAATAGCAGATCTTGGGTATGATCCCGTGTATGGAGCTAGGCCACTCAAGAGAGTGATCCAAAATGAAATCATCAACCCGCTTTCCAACAATATCCTTACTCGTGAAATTGTTCCATTTGACTCCATACTTGTTGATTACAATAAAAATATATTTACCTTTACTAAGGTGCAGAATCACACTAGAAAGGAATCAGTTCATGAAGAAGAAATTATATCGTAGCAGGAAAAATGCCATTTTTGGAGGAGTTATTGCAGGAATCGTGGAATACTTCCAATGGTCACTTGATATTTCTCTGATACGACTTTTGTTTGTTATCATCACGCTCCTTACCAATGGCGTTCTTATCATTGCTTATTTCGTTGCGTGGTTGATCATCCCTATACAGCCCTTTAGACGATTTCATGATGACCGCTTTTACGGATAGAGCTGCATGAAGGCTCTTTACCGATCAAGAACCGATAGAGTTTTTGCTGGAGTAGTAGGGGGATTTGCTGAATTTTTCAGGATTCCCTCTATTTTTCTCCGGATTCTTGTTGTAGTATGCGTGCTGATTGCATACCACTTTGTCGGTTTTTTTGGTTTTTTTCTGTTTACCCTTGTTTATACGATAGGTATCCTGTCTATTCCCATTAACAAGGAATTTTATACAAAAAACGAAGAACACAGTACCAAATCATTTTCAAGAGATGATGAAATCAAAGGCAAAGCCCGAGAAATTTCCTCTGACGATCCTTCGTAAAAATAGGAGAACAACATGGCAATATTGGGCGTATCAATATGGAATTGGATATTCATTCTTTGGATTTTGACCTTTTTGATCACAGAATTAATACGGATTTTTACCAACACTTTTCCTGAGGGAGTATTTTGGGGAGTTTTCTTAATTTTCTGTGGAACAATGCTTTTAATCCACTATCTTAGCTCCTTTGAGGTTTACCTTGGAGCAAGTTTGGGGCAAATTAAAATATCCGTTTTTGTAGCTGTTCTTCTCATTCTATATGGGGTTCGTTTTTTGCTAAAAGGGCGAATGAGTGCAGCCATAAACGTGGCTTTGATTGGACTATTTGGAGTTTGGGTACTACGGGGTATTCCGTAAAACCCAAACGGTTTTTTATTCTACAATCGACTCAATGGGAGTACACTGAATTTGAGTTCCTCTGCATAAACCGGACAATACGTTTTTCGGTCCAATTTCTACTGCTTCTCTAACTCCTTTGGATGCCATCATACAAATAGAATCGATCCATAAGACAGGATGAGACAATTGCTGGATTAAATTATATTTCAGCATTGTAGCGGATTGATGTGGCTGTGCATCCACATTCTGGACAATAGGAATCGTAGCATCACGAAACGAATAGTTCTGTAGAAAAGTTGAAAACTTTTCTTCGATTGGTTTCATCAAGGAAGAGTGGAATGGAGCAGATACTTTTAAAGGAATAGACATACGTGCTCCCATTTCTTTTGCATATTGCGGTGCTTGCTTCATGGCTTCAGAAGACCCAGAGATAACGATTTGGTTTTTCGCGTTTATATTGACTGTTTCGGCTACCCCAAATTTCTGCAACTGCTTACAAAGATCATGAACTTGATCAATCGTCAGTCCAATAATAGCACACATTCCACCGGGGGTATCATTGGAAACGTCGTGCATGATTTTTCCTCGGTAGATGGTTATGAACAATCCTTCTTCAAAAGATACTACACCGCTAGCATACAGAGCTGATATTTCACCCAAGCTATGTCCTGCTAAAAAAGAAGGAGGATTGTTGTTTTCTCTTGCCCAGTGAAGATAGCATGCACTAAGAGTGTATAGAATTGGTTGAGTGTACTGCGTAAGCTGAATTTCTTCTTCTGTAAAAGAATCAATGGATTTTCCCATTTCCCTATGAAATGATTCAAAAAACTTACCTGTGGAAGAAATTTTAGGTACTTTTTCCGTCATTCCTATATATTGAGAACCCTGACCCGGGAAAAGGTAACTTAAATGATTCATATGGCCTCCTTATGCTAAAATACTACTATTGATTTTTAGATGAAACTGATAACCCAATTTGGCGGCTGCTTTTTTGGATAGCAACATACGACTTAGAAATATCTCAAAATAGTCCATCATTGGCGACAGAGAAGTGTCGATTTCCAAATTTAGCCAGATTTCTTTGTTTCCATTAATAACTAATAATGAAGAGCTTTGTACAGCGTAGTTCACTCGATCATGAATATCAAATTTGCTACGGTTTTTTTCTCGAACTCGGTTTTGTCGGACATCTGATTTATCGGCGATAATTAATACAGCGGATATATTGTCTGTTATTTCACTGTTGGATTCATCATGATTCGCTATTGCAGTCATGATTTTGCTGATATGCGTAACATCCACATGCAATTCTCGCAAAAGCTGAAATGCCATTATGGAACCAGCAACAGAGTGACTATGCCTACCTGTCAAATTTCCAATATCATGCATATAGGCAGAAATTCCAACAAGTTCTTTTTCTTCATCTGTGAAAGACAATTTATCTGCCAACATAAGAGCTCTTTTGGTAACCATTTCGACGTGGTTTATACCGTGGTCGGTGAAACCCAATGCTCCAAGATATTCATCAGCTTTCTGTATGAGTTCCTGAATATCTTTTACTGCTTGTACTTGCTTTAATGTAATCATGTTTTATCCCTTCTCTTGCTGACGTAGTTTTTCTCCTTCTTCATAGGAGGCTAAAAACGAAGACATAAACTGTTTGTACGTATTGTTGCGAATAGCTTCTTTGGCATCTTCAATCATTTGATGTAAAAAGTGCAAATTGTGTATGCTACCCAAAGTGGATGCAAGAATTTCGTCTGATTTGTACAGATGTCGAAGATAAGCTCTGGAATAATTCTTACATGTGTAGCACTGGCAGGTGTCTTCCACAGGTTGGAAATCTCTTTCAAAACGTTTATTCGTTAGGGTAATTCGACCACTACGTGTAAACAAAGTTCGATTTCGTGCAATTCGAGTGGGAAGAACGCAGTCGAACATATCTACTCCCATACCAACTGCTGTAAGGATTCTATGTGGATCTCCGACTCCCATAAGGTAAACGGGACTGTTGCTCAGTTGGGGAGTAAGGTGTTCCGTAATTTCTTCAAATATTTCTCTAGGTTCTCCCACACTTAAAGAACCTATGGAATACCCCGGGAAACCAATTTCTTTCAATTGTTCAATGCATTCCTGGCGACTTTGTATGCAAAAGCCACCCTGAATAATTCCAAACAAGATTTGAGTCTCATTTTCTTTTGCAGCTTCTTTTGCCATTTTTGCCCATTGAACGGTTGTTCTACTTGACTGATCGACTTCTTTTTGAGTTGTACCAAATTTGGTACATATATCTAGTGGCATTATAATATCCGATCCCAAGTTTTGTTGTATAGCTATCGTTTTCTCTGGAGTAAAAAAATGAGAAGAGCCATCTCGGAATGATTTAAACTCTACTCCGTTTGGGTGGATTTTACTCATTTGAGATAACGAGAAAATTTGAAATCCTCCAGAATCGGTGAGTATAATGCGATCCCAATTCATAAAAGAATGAAGTCCCCCTGCTTCCCGAACGATTGAATCCCCAGGTTGCAGATAAAGATGGTATGTATTGGAGAGAATGATGGGAATCCCTATGTCGTACAGTTGTTCTACGGTGCAGGCTTTGACGGTAGCACAGGTGCCCACAGGCATAAAAACGGGAGTTTCTAAAACACCATGATGAGTTTGAAATGTAGTGATTCTAGCATTTGAAGAAGTATCGCTATGCAATATTGAAAAATGAATCTGCTCTTTCATAGAAATCTATTGAAGCGATCGAATGAGATTGTCTGATACGTATGCAAATCCTTTTTTCCAAAAATCGGGAGAGTCTAGTTGTATACCTAGTGGGGATAGAAGTTCTTTTGGAGATTGTTTGCCCCCACTTCGCAAAAGATTCTTATACATTGGTACAAAAGAGGAGCCCTCCTCTTTAAATTTTTGGTAAAGAGCGATTACGAGTAAATTTGCAAAATTGTAAGCATACACATAAAAGGGTACATTAAAAATGTGTGGAATGGATGCCCACTCTGCTGTATATTCTTCTGGAATTTCTACTGAAGAACCAAAAACTTGTTGTAATTCCTGGTGGTATATTGCAGATAATTCTTCCCAATTTGCACTTCCATTTTCTTGAACAGCTTTATGGGATGCTATCTCAAAGCGGCAGAACATGTTCTGGCGGAACATGGTTGCAAACATATCTTCTATTTTTGAGGCAATAAAAGAATTTTTTTCTTCTTGCTGAAGCATTGGTAAAACAGAATCCATGACGATCATTTCTCCAAATACTGAGGCTACTTCTGCCATGGTGAGTGGTGTGTGATAATTCCAGAAGTTCTGTTCTGAGGATAATGTGCCATGAATACCATGACCTAATTCATGAGCAAGGGTCATGACATCGCGCATTGTACCGGTGTAGTTGAGAAGAACAAATGGCTTTTTATTGGGAATGACATAGGAGCAAAAAGCACCCCCACGCTTTCCTTTTCGTATATCAGAATCGATACGCTCATCTTCAAAAAAAGAGGCAGCGATTGCACCTATTTCTGGATCGAACTGGTGATATGCTTTCAGCACGATATCTTTTGCTTCATCAAAGGAAATTTTTGTATCAACGAGCTTAAGTGGAGCATAGATATCGGCCAGGGTTAAAGGAATTCCCAATTTTTCACTTTTCCATTCATAATATTTTTGAAGGACATGTGTATGGTTTGATGTAGTTTCTACAAGCGTGTCAACAATTGAATTTTCAACTTCATTGTCTAGATTTCTCATGTGTATGGGTTGGGTGAAATTACGAATTCGTGATTCGGTATCGTAGTGTTTAGCAATCGCATTGTAGGATTTTTCCAGTACGATTTTATCGTTTGTATATCGCTGGAAGAAAATTTTCATTGAATCACGTCGAACTGAGACATCAGAGTGTAATCGTAATGAACGTATCTGAGGTCCAGTCATGGTTTGTTCTTTTCCGTCCAGTGTGACTTGAAACTCATATGCGTTGGTGACTGCATCGTACAAATTACCAAAAGCTTTACGGGAAGAGTTGGAAAAAGTGGAAAGAAGACGTTCTTCGTTTTCTTTTAAAATATGCTTTTTGGATTCAACTAGGATCTGTAACACATGTCGATACTCCGTTAACTCAGGACTGTCCATAAGAGATTGAAGCAGAGTACCGTCGTGCTCTGACATAATGGATTTCCAAAACGATAGAGCAGCATCTATTTCCGTGATTGCATCTAGCGCTTTAGAAAAAACTCTTTGGGCCTTTTGATCGGATGTGCAAGAGGCATAAGATAGGTTGGCAAATTGAAAAGCAATATAGCCCTTGTTCAGTACTTTTTCTGTTTCTTCTAAAAACAAACGAAAAGTAGAAGCTTCCAGCTGGGGGTTTTGTAGGAGAGGAGAAAATTTTTGTTGAATATTCTTTGCATTTTGAACTGATTCTTGCAAGTCTTGTTGCAATTTTTCATCGTCCAAAGATGTGTAGAGTTTTGTTAAATTCCATTGTGGCATAATCAATCACTTCCTGTAGTTTAAGTTTGGCTCTATTATACATAATTCCTACAGTGTGCGAAAAAAAAATCCCATCGGAAATTTTCATCCGATGGGATTCGATATTCTTAAGAAAAAGACGTTTAGGGCATGAAGGGGAAGAAGAGAGGAATGAGAATAACAAGGAGGATTACAACAATCAGTTGCAAGAGCCAACCTGACTTGACATAATCCATAAATGAATATCGTCCAGGACCCAGTACCAAAGTATTAGGTGGGGTTGCAACGGGCGTTAAGAAGCATGCGGAGGTTGCTAAGCCGACCCCCATAAGTAATGGTGCTGGACTACAACCCAATAATACTCCGACTTCTAGGGCAATTGGGGCAAATAATGCTGCAGTAGCGGTATTGGACATGAAATTTGTCACAATTACACTTACAATGATGAGAGCTATTAAAACAGCATAGTTGGGATTGATTCCTAAGCCTCCGGTGTGTTGAATGATCGTTTTACCAATAAATTCGGCTGCACCTGAGTTAACTAAGGCTGGTTTCATAGAAAGCATACCTGCAAATAGGAAGATTGTAGTCCAATCAACAGCTTTGAAGGCTTGTTTGACGGTTACTACTTTAGTTGCCAGTATGACAACTGCTCCAATTACAGAATAGGCTACTAAAGGAATACTTCCGAAAAAGTCTGCAACAGATGGGAAGAATTTTTCCCATAATGGATCCATAATCATGAAAACGATCACCAAAATAAAAGTGGCAATCGCGATGGGTGCTTTTTTGCGGTTGAATTGAACAGCTGGTTTTACCTCGATATCAGCATCCAGTTCAGCTTTTTCTTTGGTGGATGTTTGTTGATCGATTTTGGATAATATCTTTTTTCCAATGGTAGCCATCAAGATGATACCAATGATGAAAACAAAGATAGACACTTTCCCGAAATCGAAAAAAGTAAACGTTCCGCCACTACTACCATATGTGGATTGAATAATGCCATTGGGGGGTGTACCGATCAATGTCATCGCTCCTCCAAGTGAGGTGGCAAAAGCCATTGGGATAAGCAATTTTTTTACGGAGATGCCACTATTTTTCGAGATAGCTAGCATGATGGGGAGTAAGCAAGCTGCGGTTCCGGTATTGCTGAGAAATGCAGACATTAATCCTGCAACAAGCATGACATAAATAATGAGTCGTGTTTCATTATTTTTCGCTACCCGAATAATAGAGTGACCGATTTTATCGGCAACACCCACTTGAAATAACGAATCCCCAATAATGAACATAAAGAGAAAGAGTAGTACCCATTGATCAGAAAAACCCGAAAAAGCTTCTTTAAAACTAGCAATTTGGAAGATAACAAGCAAAAACGGGACCAGCATAGAAGTGGCAACAAGAGGAATTGCTTCGGTCAAAAATAAAACTGCCGCAACTATGAGAATGGCAATTGCGATCCATACCTGAGTGGTGTTGGCAGTGGAGTTTGCCGCTTCTGCTGCATGGGCAATTGTAGGCATAAAAAACAGAAAGAATGTACTCGCCAGGAGACGGAAAAATCGATTTTTCTTCATATTCTTACATAACCTCTTTTGCTTAGAATAAAACTTATTAAAATGTATTCACTCCTTTTTGTCAATTTTTTAAGGCATTTGACAAAAAAAGAAAAACTACTAA
>CAZOYI010000250.1:0-1581 GCA_964583965.1 uncultured Caldisericota bacterium | reverse complement strand
ATGAGGTGTTAGTTGTTTTTATTATATGCGAAGTTTGAGATATATGTTTGAATCGGAATCCATAACCCGTAAAAGCAGAATTGATGAAAAACTAAAATCATCGATTTTAAAGTGGACTATTGTAAAATATGATCCCTCCATAAGTCTATCCAAACTAACTCACCATGCAGTTGAGGAGTATCCCACATCAACAGGACCTGCTGACTATGCCCTTTTTGTTGATGGCAAACTCCTGGGCATTATTGAGGCTAAAAAAGTATCGGTGGGTGCTGAAAATGTGCTGGAACAAGCCAAAAGATATTCAAAAAGCGTGCCTAATACCATTGGTGAATGGAGAGAATACAAAGTTCCATTTCTTTATTCATCCAATGGGGAACAAATATACCACCTTGATATTCGAAAGAAGGAAAATACATCCTATCAAATAGCAGACTTCCATTCTCCTCAAGCGTTATTGGATCGATTTAATCGAAGCAATTACGATGCAATAAGTTGGTTTAATAGAAAACCTGTCAAAGAAATTGAACGCCTTCGTTATTATCAAGTTGAAGCAGTTGAATCTATTGAAAAAGCACTCATTGATGGAAAAAGAACCATGCTGATAGCTATGGCGACGGGAACCGGAAAAACCTTTACCTTAGTATCTTCGATGTATCGATTGCTCAAGTCTGGCTATGCAAAAAGAATTCTCTTTCTCGTCGACAGAAGAGCGCTTGCAGCTCAGACAGTTTCAGCACTTTCAGCATTTCAAACGCCAGATGGCTTGAAGCTGGACAAAGATTATGAAATTTATAGCCAAAAGTTCCAACGAGATGATGTAGATGAAGACATCCATTTTGATCCCCAGGCGCTACCTGAAGAGTATTTAACAAATCCCCAGGAAAAACATACATTTATCTATGTTTCCACTATTCAAAGAATGGCAATAAATTTACTTGGAAAAGACGTAGCAAGCAATCTTGAATACGACATCGAAGCAAATAAGCTTGATATTCCTATCCATGCCTTCGATGTAATTATTGCTGATGAATGTCACAGAGGTTATTCATCCAAAGAAACTGGTCAATGGAAGCAGGTTATTGAGTATTTTGATGCAGTAAAAATAGGGCTGACAGCAACCCCTGCTACACATACCCTGGCAATGTTTAAAAACAAAGTATATAGCTATAGCACTGAGAAAGCAGTCAGAGACGGATACCTTGTTGATTATGATGCAGTTAAAATAAAATCTGGTATTCATATCAATGGAACCTTCCTGAAGCCTGGCGAATTAGTTGGTGAAATCGATACCGAAAAAGGAACCGAGAAGCTTGATGCAATAGAAGATGAAAGAGAGTTTCAAGCTTCTGAGATCGAAGATAAAATAACTGCTCCAGATAGCACCAGGAAAATTCTCACTGCAATAAAAAAATACACAGATCAACACGAGCAACTTTATCAACGTTTTCCAAAAATTCTAATGTTCGCTGTCAATGATAAAGCTCATGTTTCTCATGCGGATGAAGTAGTAAGAATTTGCAAAGAGGTTTTCAATAAAGGGGATGACTTTGTGATGAAAATCACTGGGAGCCCAACAGTGGA
>CAZOYI010000249.1:0-11252 GCA_964583965.1 uncultured Caldisericota bacterium | reverse complement strand
CGGTGAGTGCTGGATTCTTTGGCCAGAGGACGGCATGATTTTTTGGAACATTCGATTGATCCACCCCGGCAAATGGTGTGACAATACCATTTTTCATAGCAGTGATAACACCAGGAACTCCTCCCAGAATAATATCTGCTTCTTGTATGATCGCCTGGCAAAAATGAGGATTCATGTGGTATTCAGAAGAAAGAGCCCATGCTTCTTCAGTAACAGTAAGGTCAAAAAGCGAAATCACTCGACCCTCAGAAATTGATACCACTTTCGATGCAACTATAATTACATCTCCTTGTTCAATATCATCACCTAACATATCTTGCAAAAACAGCTCTAGTGGGAAAGGTTCAGTAAAAATTTTAGTTTGATATGGAATGACTATCAACATTTACTCCTTTAGACAAATTCTTCTTTCATTATAATAGATTTGAAACATTGTAAGGAGTAACAAAACATGAAAATACTTGTTTTAGTGAAACAAATTCCTGATTTAGAGAATAAAGTAAAGGTTTCTATTGATCAAAAAACGTTTAGCATGAAACGCGGAGGAATCCCCTCAATAATGAACCCAGCGGACAAAAATGCCGTAGAAGCAGCATTGCAGATTAAAGATAACCACCCTTCAACGATTGTTCACGCTATAAGCATGGGTCCTAAACAAGCAATGGAAGTGCTGAAAGAAGCTTATTCCATGGGGGTTGATGAAGGAACTTTATTATCCGATTTTCTTTATGCAGGTTCAGATACTCTAGCTACTTCTTTAATTCTCACAAAAGCAATACAGAAAATTGGCAATTTTACTCTAATTTTATGCGGCAAACAAGCTCTTGATGGAGATACGGGACAAGTGGGCCCAGGAATTGCATCAAGATTAAGTATTCCGCAAGTACTAGGTGCCACCAGCGTTTCGATAGCAAATCAAAACATATGTATCATTCAACGAGAATTCCGAAATCACATTGAGAAAATCGAATGCCCCACCCCTGCATTAATTGCTTTTAAAGCTCATTGCAATTTGCCTCGCCTTCCTTCTTTGAGAGGCTTATTTGCTAAAGAAAAATGGGAACCTTCCATCCTTCAAAACACAGATCTTCAGATATCTATTCAAAATCTTGGCATTGAAGGATCACCAACTCGAGTAGTAAAAACATTTCAACCCACCCTTACAAAAACAACAGAAACCATTCACTTTGACGAAGGGGATATTCCTATGAATCACATTATGAAAACTATTCACGAGGTGCAACAATAATGAAAATTAAAGTCATCGCCTCGCAGTGTAATGGCTGCACTTTATGTATTAAAAAATGTCCCATTCAGGCTATTGAACTCCAAGATAAAAAAGCAGTCATCCAGGATTCCTGTAATTTTTGCGGAATTTGCATATCGCTTTGCCCTCAAAAGGCAATTGTTAAATCCCTTGACGATGAAGTTATTGCTCCTGTAACCAACCAATATTGGGTGATGATAGAACAAAAACCAATGGGAGAAATTGACTCTACAAGCTACGAAATGATTGCAAAACTCCGAGAGTTGAATTCATCTGCCCACATTACAGGGGTATTCCTCACTCCCGATTCATCTAATAAGGATGATGCTGAACTGTTATCTTCCGGTGCAGATGAAATCTTAATACTGCAGAATCAAGCTTTTAAAGATTACAATCCATTGCTTTACACAAATGCTGTTGTACCCATTTGTAAAAGAGAAATGCCGTCCATTTTCCTCTTTCCTGCTACAGAAATGGGTAGAGATTTAGCCCCGCGTATTGCAACCGAGTTACAAACAGGACTAACTGCAGATTGTACCGAATTGTCTATGGATGGCGAAAGTGGTCTTTTAATCCAAACCAGACCCGCATGGGATGGAAATTTAATGGCAAGTATTATTTGCCCTAACCGTAGACCACAAATGGCAACAATTCGACCGCACGTTTTCCCTGTAACGGAGAATCCCAATAGAGATTGCACTATTCGAGTTGAACAGGTAAACCATGTCTCAAGTCCACCAGAAAAAATCATGGAAAGATGTTTAATTCAAAGTTCTTTTCCTGATTTGGAAAAACAAAATATTGTAATTGCCGTAGGTAGAGGGATTGGCACAAAAGAAAACCTTGCCATGGTATGTGATTTTGCTAGAAGTATTCATGCCGGTATCGGCTGTTCCAGACCACTAGTTGACAATGGTTGGCTACCACATGAGGTACAAGTCGGAATGTCTGGTAAAGCAATTGCTCCTAAGGTATACATTGCAGTAGGGATTTCTGGTTCTGTTCAACACCTAGTGGGTATGCAATCCAGCGAATACATTATTGCAGTAAACAAAGACGAGAATGCTCCTATATTTCAACATTCTCATCTTTCCTTGGTTGGTGACATTAAAAAAATGCTACCTTATGTTAAAGATCATATTGAAAAAAAGACAGGTCTACAATGAAACAAGTAAGAAAAATCTTCTTTACACTCCTTTGTATATCTCTATTCCTCACTCCAATTACTGTAATGGCGGATACTGCAATTCATGTACACAATAAAACTGATCAAGTGAGTGGCTTCACCTTTGATTCCACTATAGAAAATGGTCTACTCTATATCAACCCAAAAGGACTCCAAAAAAACGCACTGTGGTTCAAAGAAAACCCTCTCATTGAATGGACTTCTCGGTATGGTAGCATTACATTTAATCAATGGGGTCAAGATTTCCCTTATGCAGGTATGAATGAAAAAGGGCTTTGTATTATTCGTATATCAGAAGATTCACCCAAGCCCACCGAACCTCAAAACTCTATACTTGGATTGCAATGGATTCAGTATCACCTTGATCAATATGCATCTGTTCAAGAACTACTTGAACAACCACTACTAACCCCTTCATTTACATATTTCGGACCCATGCATTATCTCATCTCCGATCCATCCAATCACACAATCATTGTAGAGTTTCAAAAAGGTGAACCAATTGTTTTCAATTCTATGGGTGCCAGTTCTTTTTGGCCGGTTTTAACAGAAATATCCTATCAAATAGGACTTGATACGCTTTCTTCTCCACCTGAGATTGTAAAAGAGGCAACATCCCCACTCGATCGATTCGTTAAAATGTCTGCATTAATCGCAGATTGGAATCAAAACGAGCAAGGTTCTTTGTATCTTCGTGCATTTGATATGCTTTTAAATGCCGCAACAGGAGAAACAAAGTGGAATGTGTTGTTTCATTTAAACGAAAGGAGCATTTACTTTCGTACGTTTTCTCATGACCGTATCAAAATTGTTTCATTCTCCGATATAGACTTTTCATGTGAAAAACCAATTCGATACTGGTCTGTAGAACTACAAGAACCTGGTGATATCAGTGGTCTTTATCGAAACAAATCCGATAAACCAGATGCGTCATGGGAAGCCATCCATCTCCTTTCCTTAAATTCACAACTAGGTAGCCCTCTTTCTTTATCAGAGATGCAAACCCTTACACAATTTCCATATGGATATACCTGCAACATGAGCTTAATTCCCACAACAGACGCAGACCGTCTACAGACCTATGCTCTATGGTGGATTGCTATTACTGCCATGTTGGCAGCAATCTTATTCATAGTAAAAGGAATCAAAAACCGCAAAAAATCCCTTCAAAACCAATCTAAAATGGGCGATCAGAAACCAAAAGAAATGTATAAAAAATACAAAAGCACAAACAAGAAAAAGGCAAAAAGGAAAAAGGTATGATTGGACTTGTACTGGAAGGTGGTGGAGCAAAAGGATCTTATCACGCAGGAGCATATAAGGCTCTGGTAGAGAATGATTTGATTCCGGATGCTGTCGTTGGAACATCAATTGGAGCTCTTAATGGTGCATTAATTGCTCAAGGTGACTGGGAAATTATGGTTGATTTATGGTCTGACATGTCAATTTCAAAAATACTAGACATTGATCAAAAGCAAATCGATCAACTCAAGAAAAACGAGTTTAGTATGGAGAGTTTTCGATACTTTGGAAAAGTTCTCCATCGTTCTTTTGAAGAAGAGGGACTAGACACCTCTCGAATTCGTTCTCTCCTTGAATCCATCATCAATGAAGAAAAACTTCGCAAAAGTCCTATTGATTTTGGATTGGTTACAGTTTCCATTTCCGAACTCAAACCCTATGAAGTTTTTAAAAAAGATATTCCCTCCGGACAACTCATTGATTACCTTATGGCGAGTTCGAATTTCCCCATTTTCCAAAGGCAAGTCATTGACGGGAAAAAGTTTATTGACGGTGGTGTATATGATAATACTCCCGTTGATTTACTCCAGAATAAGGGCTTTGATCACATCATTGTCGTCCGAACTCATGGCCTAGGACTAAACAGAACCACTTCCGTTAAAAATGCAAAACTGACCATTATTGATTCTGACTCTGATTTGGGGGGTACTCTAGATTTTTCTACAAAAAACTGTAAAAAAAATCTTGAGCTTGGTTATTACGATGCCATAAAAGCAATTCGTCCGCTGTATGGGAGAAGTTACTATTTTGAACCTTACCGTAACGAACCTTATATCATTGAACAACTGCTGCAAATGTCTGAAACCGTTGTCAATGACCTAGCTATGAAAATTGGAGTCCACAAAGAGTATTCTCATTCCAGAAAAATTCTGGAAGGAATCATTCCCATTTTAGCAGATCTTATTGATGCACCTAGAAGTGCTACTTATGAAGAAATTCTGGAATTTATCTGCGAAGAAGCAGCCAAGAAGATAAAACTCAATCGTTTTCAGATTTACACATTACCAGGGATGATTGAAAGAATCCAATCCAAATATCAAGTAACCCCAAAGAAAATACTCCAAAAATGGTATACAATGCCTTTAAAAAATGATTTATTCCGAAAAGCATTCAAGGATCAAATTCTAGAAGAAGTGATCACAAAAATGTTTCAAGTGAAGAATCATTCTTCCGACTAGGATGAGCGAATGCCATATATTAATTTGAGTGGGTCTAGTGGACCAACATATTTCGATGGTGAAGTAATAGAATGGATGGGCATTTTTGTACCCTCCATACTGATGTGTGTCTTAACTCTCGGACTCGCTTACCCATATGCACGTTGTTTTTTTCTATCCTGGTATGTTGGTTGTTTGGTGATAGATGGTAAAAGGTTATCCTTTACGGGAACATGGAAGGAGTTTTATCCAGTATGGCTAAAGGAAATGTTGATTACACTCCTAACACTAGGTCTATATTTTCCCTGGATGTATATTCACATCCGAAGATGGGAAGCATCCCATATATCTTCCGCTCAAGACTAGGTAGAAATCAGTACTCTATTTGACCTTCTCTAAGAATTTCATAGTTTCCATCGGGGAAAAAGGAAATGACAGCAGATGCCTGATTTTGGTTTCCCTTTTTGGGACGATCTAGGATGAGAGCTTTTTTACCGAACTCTGCTTGTGCCTGATGGGCATTTTCCAAAGGGGTTTGATTGCATATATTAGCGCTAGTTGTTACAAATGGGAAGGGGAGATCCTGAAGAAAATCAAGTAGCATCTCATCTTCTGGAATTCGGATTCCAATGGTTTCTTGTCGCAAACATGGAGATAGATACAATCCTTCCCCAATGGTGGGAAAAACTCCCGTCAAAGCTCCTGGCCAGTTTTTTTGAATCAATGGATGCTGGAGAAGTTTTGGATCTGTAATGTATTTTTCTGCTTCTTCTATAGAGGAAACAAACAAAATCAAAGGTTTTATTACTTCTCTTTGTTTCATCTGAAATAGATTGCATACAGCCTGATGAGACTTGCCATTTACACCAATACCCATCACTGTGTCAGTAGGAAAAATAATAGGCTTTTCTTGTTCTAACCAGGTTTTACAAAACTTTTTTTCTATTAAAGAAAGATGAGGTGGCTTTTCAATTGTAAGGATCAAAAGTGTTAATTCCCTATGAAATTCTTTTTCAACATCACTTTTTCTGTACCTGTTAAAAGTCGTTTCATGTTTTCTCGATGTTGCCAAAGGGTTAAACAACTGAAGAATACCGCGAAAACAACTCCCCAAAAGCCTTGTTTGAAAAGAACAAACCAAAGAATCATCGACAATACAGAAACAATAGATGCCAGAGAAACATATCCCCAAACCAACAGCACAAGAACCCATATAACAACCATAAGAAGAGCTATGTTAAAATCATACACGAACACTAATCCAACCAGGGTAGACATTCCTTTCCCTCCAGTAAAGTTTAGAAAACATGAAAAATCATGCCCAATGATACTGAGAGAAACAGCCACTAATAGAACATCCCTATACAGAGACGCCATGCCCGGAAATAACCAAACAGCAATTAAAAAGGGTATAATTCCCTTGGATGTGTCAAGCAGAAAAGAGAGGATTCCCCATTTTAAACCTAAAACTCGCGTAATATTGGTTGCCCCAATATTCCCGGATCCCTTTTCTCGAATATCAATTTTATGCAACAAATACGCAATAATGTAGCCAAAAGGAATGCTCCCATAGATATAGGAACCAAGGGCTAAAAAAATAATATGTAGGGTATCAATCATAGTATCCTCCACAAACTCTGTTTAAACCAGCAAGATCTTTGATTAAAAAACAATCATGAAATCCATATACTTCCATGACATCAAAACATGAACCAGAAATCATGTCGCATATTTCGAATAAGAGCATCCCGCCCTTTTTGAGATAGTTTCTAGAATTCTTTATCAAATTTCGGATGAACTTCATCCCATCTTCTCCTCCGTCCAATGCTATCAAAGGTTCTTTTTGTACATCCGATGATACAGATTTTAAAAGAGCGGTTGGAATGTAGGGTGGGTTGGAAACGATCAGATGATAGGATCCTGATACTTGGTTAAATTCATCGCTTTGAATGAGGTGAATTCGATTTTGAACATGATACTTTTCGGAGTTAATTCTAGCTACATCCAACGCTTCGGAAGATACATCCGTTGCATCAATTTGTACTCGAGGATCATTTATACTCATCGCAACTGCAATAGCTCCTGATCCCGTTGCCATGTCTAACACATACGGATGAGGTAACGGCGATAAAAACTCAATCGCCTTTTCAACAAGAATTTCTGTTTCTGGCCTAGGAATCAAAACTCTTTTATCAACAAAAAGAGAGACATTGTAGAAATAACGTTCACCGACAATGTAAGGTATTGGACGGCCATTCATTCTTTGCTGAAGATACCCCATAAATTGAGCATAATGCTCCTCTTGTATTGGCTCTTCGAAGCAAGCATAAAGCTCTGAACGATCTTTGTTTGTTGCCTTCATCAATAGAATCTCCGCCTCGAGACGTGCATCTTGAGTCGATAGAAGAGTATATCCAGACCGTAGTACATCCTTCAATGTAAAGGTATTCAATGCATTATGAACTAGAGGTTTGCTCTTTATTCCAAGCAAGTTGAAGGGTTTCGACAAATTCATCCATATCCCCATTCATGATCTGAGGTAAATTATGAGAGCTGTATCCAATTCGGTGATCAGTCACTCGATTTTGTGGGTAGTTGTAGGTACGAATTTTCTCGTTTCGGTTGCCCCAACCCACCTGGGATTTTCGAGCCTGTGCTTCTTCATCTCGTATTCTTTGTTTTTCAACATCCAATAAGCGAGTATGAAGAATCTTCATAGCGCGAAGCTTATTTTGCAGCTTCGATCGTTCATCCTGACAAACAACCACAGTGTTCGTTGGCAAATGTGTAATTCGAATCGCAGTTTCATTTTTTTGAACGTTTTGACCACCATGGCCAGAAGCATTAAATACGTCGATTCGGATATCATCTGGATTTATATCAACATCTGCTTCTTCAGCTTCTGTCATCACGGCAACAGTAACCGTCGAAGTGTGAATTCGACCACCCGATTCAGTTGTGGGAACGCGTTGTACGCGGTGGACTCCGGACTCAAATTTAAAGTATTTACGGGCATTGTGTCCCGCTATTTCAAAGATGATTTCCTTAAATCCCCCGATACCAATTTCATTGGAAGACATAACATCTACCTTACATCCCTTCGAAATCGCATAGTTGAAATACATACGATAAAGGTCAGCAGCAAACAGTGCTGCTTCGTCTCCACCAGCAGCAGCACGGATTTCGATAATGACATTCTTTTGATCATCTGGATCTTCCGGTACAAGAAGTTCTTTGATCGAGGCGAGTAAATGTTCCTTTTTCTGAAGCAGTACATTTAGTTCCAATTCCAATTCTTTTTTGTCCTCTGCATCAGCCTCTTCTTTCATGAGCATTGTAAACTCTTCAATGTCATTTTTAAGAGACTGATACTCATGATATACCTCAGAATATGGCTTAAGTGCTCGTTCTTTCTTCCCCAACTCTGCTACTTTTTTTTGATCTTCTAGTACAGAGGGATCAGACAAAGAAACTAAAACTTCCTGATAGTCTTTTTCAAACTGCTCTAATTTTTTTATCATACTTTATTATTTTTGGGTTGTTGGAGTGAAATACTTTCTAAGAATTTTTCGTTAGATGGGCTTTCTTTCATCCATTTAATTAATCTTTCTAAAGCTTCGGAATTTTCCAAATTGGACAAAAATTTTCGTACCATCCAAATTCTTCGCAGCTCATCTCCATCATACAGGAGCTCTTCTCTTCGGGTTGAAGACCTAGAGATATCCAGGGCAGGAAATACTCTTTTTTCCGAAAGTTTTCTTTCCAACACAAGCTCCATATTGCCGGTGCCTTTAAACTCTTCGTAAATGATTTCATCCATTTTGGAACCAGTTTCAATTAAAGCTGTAGCTAATATGGTGAGGCTTCCTCCTCCATCAATATTACGTGCAGCTCCTAAAAACTTTTTTGGTCCATGGATGGCAGCTGTATCCAATCCACCGGTTAAAGTTCTTCCTGAAGGGGTGCAAGAAAGGTTATATGCTCTTGTCAAACGAGTAATTCCGTCCAAAAGAATAACAACATCCTTCTTCATTTCTACTAAACGTTTGGCTCTATTTAATGCTAATTCAACGACTCGTATGTGATTTTCTGGTAGTTGGTCAAAGGTTGAGGATATAATATCTGCTTTAACAGATCGTTTCATATCTGTAACTTCTTCTGGGCGTTCGTCGATTAGTAAAATCATGAGGTATGCTTCAGGATTATTCTTGGCGATTCCTTGGGCAATACGTTTGATAACAGTAGTTTTTCCTGCTTTCGGTGGAGAAACAATTAATCCCCTCTGCCCTTTTCCCAGAGGAGCAATCAACTCAATGAGACGATTGGTGACATTGGCTGTTTCAACAGAAGCAGACAATCGAAATCTTTCCAGTGGAAAGATGGGGGTTAGGTCTTCGAATCGCTGACGATTAATAATGGAAGTAGGATGTGCTTTGTTGATAGAATCAATCGTAGTTAATGCACTATACTTTTCTTTTTCGTTTCGAGGATTTCTCATCCGGCCTTCGATGTAATCCCCTGGACGAAGACCAAGTTTCTTAATCAAAGATGGGTGTACGTAAATATCGGAGGTGTCGGGTATATATTTTGGAGAACGTAAAAAGCCGTATCCATCAGGGTGTACATCCAATACACCACGTGCAATAGGTTTTGAAGCAGGATGATCTTGTTTTGTATAGGAAGAAGTATCATGGTGAGAAGTATGCACTCTACTTGTTTCTGAAGTGTGTTCCTGGGATTCCATTTCTCTTTCTTCCGCAGGTGGTTTTTCAGTTGGAGTTTGTTCTTTTGAAGTTGATTCTTCCTCAGTAGTTTTCTTGGAAACTTCTTTGGCTTCCTTCAATTCATCTTGGACCGAAGGTTCTTTTAACGCTTCTGGAACTTCCTTTTTTAATGGAATTGCAGTACTTTTTTCTTTCGGAGAACCTTTAGAAGATTTAGTTTTCTTTTTTTCTGTTTCTTCTGGTAGAGACTTTCCTTCTTTTAATGCCATAATAGCATCAATAAGTTCTTGTTTTTTAAAGCGTGTGTATCGCAGGACTTTGATTTCACGAGCAATCTGATATAACTCTCTAGCTCGTAATGAATCTAAATATTCTCTTGTTAGGGATTCTAAGTTAAACATAGCTTACCTCCAAAGGTTTCTTATTTGAGTTCAGTTGAGACTTGATCGATGATTTCGTTGCATAATCGATCAGCGTGCTTATTTTTTTCTCTTGGGATATGAACAAACTTTACAGAGAGAAAAGATCGCAGAATGTCCATAATATCCTTGTAAATTGGATACAAATCTTGGCTTTTCACTTTCCATAAATGATTACACTGGTTCACTACCAAAAGACTGTCACTGTAAAGGGTGACATTTTCATAGTGCTCTTTTTGGCATTTTTCTAAAGCTAACAAAACAGCTGTATACTCCGCATAATTATTCGTCTGTACACCAAGAAATTTACAATATTCATGTAAAACGGTATCATCATCTTGAATAATATATGCACAGCTAGCCAATCCGGGATTGCTCCGGCTAGCCCCATCGGTGAAGACGTTAATCATTCTTTCTCACAATGATCCTATTACAATTCTCACAATAATAAATCTGATCAGGATTTTTGAGGATGGAATCTATCAATCTTTGGGATAAAGTTGTTCCACAGCCTGAACAATGGTTATCCTGAATATAGACAACGGCCATCTGTTGTCCTCTGGAAAAAGAGTTATCAAACTCATCAATCAGATCTTCAGGAATTGATTTGCGAGATTGCAGAATATCTTTTTCAAGAGCAGAAATTTCAGAAACAATTTCTTGGGTTCTCGCACTTGTAAAAGCTTTTTCTTTTTGGAAATCCATTTTTAACCGTTGAAATTCTGTATCCAAAACATGAAAATTTACCTGCCCAGTATCAATTTGATCCATGATTTCGATCATCTCAGATTCAATGTTAGAAATATTTTCTTTCAAAATGGTTACTTTTTTTTGTAAATCGGATAACAGTTTTGGGTTTTTTGAGGCTTCACCTAAAAACATTGCTTTCGAATATTCTTGTTCTTTGTATTCCAAATCTTCCATATGATTTTCTTTTTCTTTCAGTAAAGATTGCAAGGTCTGGAGAGATTCTTGTGCCTTTTTCCATTGTAAAAACTTGCGTTTTGTACTTTCTTCTACATTGGAAAAACCGTACTTGATTTGCCTATCTTCTCTTTTTAACTCATTCAAACGATCATACTTCAACTGCAGGTGGTATAAATTTAATAGTTTATTCATCGATTTTATGGGTATGGGCCCTGAAGGACTCGAACCTCCGACCCGCTGGTTATGAGCCAGCTGCTCTAACCAACTGAG